>CAILJH010000205.1 GCA_903834475.1 uncultured Prolixibacteraceae bacterium
AGTTACTGGGCCGTGCATACTTTTTATCCGTTGATGCCACCGGAGGAATTTTTCGCCAAACACCCCGAATACTACAGCCTGATTGATGGAAAGCGTATTCATGAAAGGGCTCAATTATGCCTGACAAATCCGGATGTTCTAAAAATCATGACCGAACGGATCAAAAAACGGATGCGCGAAAGTCCGGAATACCTGATTTATGATGTTTCGCAAAACGACTGGTACAATTCATGCCAGTGCGATAAATGCCAGGCCATCGTCAAAAAAGAAGGCAGCGAATCGGGATTGATGGTATGGTTTGTGAATCAGGTTGCTGAAGCAGTTGAAAAAGAATTTCCGGATAAATTCATTGGTACGCTGGCCTATCAATACACCCGAACTCCGCCCCGATCTATTCGTCCGCGCAGCAATGTAGTGGTTCGTTTGTGCAGCATCGAATGCTGTTTTGCCCACGATTTCAAATCCTGTCCCGAAAATCAGTCATTTCTTTCGGATTTGAATAAGTGGTCATCACTGGCACCACATCTTTACATCTGGGATTACGTGGTTAACTTCAGTCATTACGTGATGCCATACCCGAATTTCAATGTTCTTCAGTCCAACATTCAGACATTCCGGGATAATAATTCCATAGGAATCATGGAACAGGCCGCCTACCAAAGCCGTGGAGGTGAATTTTCTGAACTTCGGGCTTACCTGATTTCGCGGCTTCTCTGGAATCCGGAAGCCGATGTCGAAAAGGTCATCAGCGATTTTATGTTTGGTTACTACGGAAGGTCTGGTCAACTGGTCAGGCAGTATTTCGATTTGCTGCAAAACCGCGTGACTCCGGAAACACACATTCATTTGGGATTATCGCCCGAAGACCCGATTTTTTCTGACGAATTTGTGAATCAAGCCTGTCAGATTTTTGAAGATGCTGCGAAAGTTGCCGATAATGACGACATCCTGCATCGCGTCGAAATGGCTTCATTGCCAGTTCTTTACCTGAAATGCAGACGAACTCCGGTAATTGCCAGATATGATGGTACGTATGAGAAATTCTGTATTATTGCAAAACGGGAAGGTGTAACCTATTATGCCGAAGCCGGTGAACCACACCGTATGGCGTTTCACAAGAGTGTCGAAAACGCAAAATAAGTCACCCCGTGAATGTTAACAGAAAGGAAGGATTCCATCTCTGAAAAAAGATGGAATCCGTTTGATACCAGGGTTTCCTAAGCGCCCCGACAATGGTTGACAACCCTGTTGGGGGCTCGATCAAACGGCTTAAAAAAATATTAAATTTAAAACCTTAATAGCTATACCATGAATAAACTGATAAAAAGAACAGCCTCCGCTTACGATTATCCGCTTCTTATTAAACAGCTGTTTTTAGCTCCATTGGGAAACAATCCCGATCAGGAGATCGTTTATCGCGATCAACTGACTTTGACTTATCGCAGCTGGAAGGAACGCGTTCACCGGTTGGCCAATGTTTTGACTTCGGTTGGAGTTGTCCGCGGTAGCACAGTAGCAGTAATGGACTGGGATTCAAACCGGTATCTCGAAGCTTATTACGCTGTGCCCATGATGGGAGCGGTACTTCATACGATCAATGTCCGCCTGTCGCCTGAACAACTGGTATATACCATCGAACATGCTGAAGATGATGTCATTATCTGTCATGCCGACTTCGTTCCGCTGCTGGAAGCAATCAAAGGCCGGATCTCGGAGGGACGAAAATTCATTCTGATCGATGAAGGGATTGAAGTTTCCAGAAATCACATATCGTTTGAAGGGGAATACGAAAAATTACTTGCCGAAGCAGCTCCGGAATTTAATTTTCCTGATTTTGATGAAAACACCAGGGCAACAACATTTTATACCACCGGAACTACCGGCCTTCCGAAAGGAGTCTATTTCTCGCACCGGCAGCTGGTTCTTCATACACTTTCAACAACTGCAGCACTGGCTTCGCCTTCAGTTCAGGGAAGGTTGCACAGCGAATCGGTTTATATGCCGCTCACTCCCATGTTCCATGTGCATGCCTGGGGAATTCCATACATCGCAACTTTTTTGGGTGTAAAACAGGTGTATCCGGGAAAATATGTTCCACTCATGCTCCTGAAATTGTTAGTAGCGCATCAGGTAACTTTCAGTCATTGTGTGCCAACCATATTGAATATGCTTTTAAAGGAGCCTGACTCTGCATCTTATGACCTTTCGCGCTGGGCTTGTATCATAGGCGGGGCAATCCTTCCGAAAGCGCTGGCTATTCAGGCCTTAAACCGGGGCATTGATGTTTTTGCCGGATACGGTATGTCAGAAACTTGCCCTGTTGTTGCTCTTTCTCAGTTGACAGAAAAAGATTTGGAACTTTCATTGGAGGATCAGGCTGATTTACGCTGCCGTACTGGCCGTCCGATAGGATTGGCTCAAATCCGAGTAGTGGATGAGGAAGGAAAGGATGTCCTTTGGAATGATAAAACACCTGGCGAAATTATTATGCGCACACCATATTTAACTCAGGGCTACCTAAAAGATCACGTTCATTCAGAAAAACTATGGGAAAACGGTTGGCTTCATACCAGCGATGTGGCTTGTGTTGATGAAAGTGGCAGCATCCGTATTACTGACCGGACCAAGGATGTGATTAAAGTGGGTGGAGAATGGCTCAGTTCTCTTGAAATTGAAGATGTAATTGCCATGCATGAAGGTGTCATGGAAGTTGCTGTCATTGGGCTTCCTGACCATAGCTGGGGTGAAGTTCCTTTGGCCATCATCGTAGCTAAAGAGAATGCACAATTTGACGATTGGGATATTATTCAGATAGTAAAAGCAAGTGTTGAATATGGTGTCTTGCCTCGAGAGGCAATTACTATGAAAGTCCGCAGAGCCGAAGCCATTGACAAAACCAGTGTCGGAAAAGTAAACAAAGTCGCACTTCGGGCAAAATTCATTTAATCATGAAAAAACTCATCGGGTTCATTCTCATTTCGTTCTTACTTTTTCACTGTGCCAAAAGTCAGGAAGCTAAACCTGTTATAGAAGAACCAATCCCGATAGTACCAGTTGTGGAACCGGTAATCGACAACGGAATTTTAATACTGAAACTGGATCTGACCCGGGGTGGAGCTATTTCATACCTTTCCTTATCAGGTTCACGAAGAAGTGTGATCAACATTGCCGATGAGGGCCGGTACATTCAGCAATCTTATTATGCCGGAAAAAGTATCGATCGGAAGGCTGATGGCCAGTCACCAAGTTGGTCCCCTTGGAGTTGGAATCCGATTCAAGTAGGAGATGCTTTTCGAAACCGGGCTAAAATTCTGGATTTTCAAAAGAACGGGAATGAACTGTACGTTAAATGTATCCCGATGCAATGGGATATGAACAACCGGCCGGCTGAAGCGGAAATGGAGCAATGGACAACGCTCGAAGGTTCGGTTCTAAAAGTTCGGAACCGGTTAACCTGCCACCGGACCGATAAAATATACGGAGACAGCATTCTCAATGATCAGGAATTACCGGCTGTCTACCCTATTTCGGCATTGAAAAATCTGTACACTTATCTTGGCAAAACGCCTTTTACCAATGCATCTCCTGACAAACCGGAAGTCATCAACCTTTCCAGCGGATTTTGGGGAATCTATCCTGAAGTTACGGAAAACTGGATGGCTTTCGTGGACGATAATCTTTGGGGAATGGGAATTTACAATCCGAAATGTTTCAAATTTCTGGCCGGAATGGCCGGAACTCCCGGCCAGGAATCATTTGATGGTTCCACATCATATATTGCTCCGGTAAAGCAGGAAATTCTATACAAAAATTGTGTCTATGAATATGAATATTACGTCATTATCGGAACACTCCAAGAGATCAGAAGTAAAGTTTACCAGCTTCATTCTGGTGCTAATTAAATACAAATGACACCCACAGGGTTCATTAATCCTGTGCTTTAACTTGACGAGGTTGTCGCAAATGATCTTTTTAAACGCGAAGACGCTAAATCGCCAGGATATATTAATTTGGAATCTAATATTTTGCGCCTTTGCGACTTCGCGTTTAATAAAAGTTTAGGAAAGGCTCTTCCACTTACTGCAATATTCAAGGGCAAAGCCCCGACAATTATAAGCATAGGGAAAAGTGAAACGGAGTCTCATGAAAATTTAATTCAACCAACTTAACTCATATGAAGCGAACAACGATAAAAGCATTGGCATTTTTACTTCTTGCTTTTTCAACCTTTTCTGTTCAGGCACAACAACCTCTTCGTTCTGATCAATACAATGGCAAATTCTGCTCCGGAACGGGTGATTCTGACTTTCTCCGCCTGATTGATGAATCGTTTGCATTCTTTCATCCAAATCCGGTTGTGCCAAATCTGACTATGCTTTATAATGCGGATTGGGACACCTTTACCGAAGGTGCAGGCTGGGGCGCCTGGTGGATTCAAAACAGCTACGGTTTTTCGTATGCTGCAACTCCTTTTCTTCAGGAACCCTGGGTATCTATTTTGCAACGCTCCTGGGATTTGTTCTGGGACAACCAGGGCGATGGAATCCGAAAAGGAATGTGGGGCGACGGAATGCCCAACCAGCTTTCGGAATTGGTCGCACCTGACGGTGGCCTCGGAGATACAGCTGCTCCCGGAAAAATAATCTACAAACAAGGCGATGGTGATGTGAAAATACATGATTGGTTTTACGAAGCCACCGCAGCCTGTCTGGTGATGCAGTCTGAAATACTGCTTGTTAACCGTGATCCGGAGGCTTTAAAACACTATTTACCCAAAATGGAACGGGCTTGTAATTTCATTGAACGGGTCCGCGATCCGAAAACCAATCTGTTTCTTGTTGGTCCGGCCTGCAATCTGCTGGCACCAAGCTATGGCGGTGTTAAACTTCCGGATGGAACTTTCGGGAAAGGTTTTCTAAGCGGAGTTTCTATCACTTATCTGGCAGCATTGGACCGGATGATTGAGTTGTACAAGTTGAGTGGTGACAAGCTGAAGTTGGAAGAATTCGAACACCGGCAAAAAATAACCCGGGAGTCACTCACCCAACTGATAACTCCTGCCGGATATTTTGTGAAATCGGTTGAAACTGGCGGTATGAAACACGGCGTACTTGGACAAAAATTATTCGGATATCTGGAAGGAACTGTAAATGCCGATGCGGTAGCCTTGCGGGTCGTTGACGATCACACTTCCCAAAATATCTACAACCAGATTGAAGCTTTTCCGGCCATCCGGCCATTTGATTTCTTACTGACCAATGCTCCCGGACTGGACGATACCTATGGCGGTTGGGGCCGAACTTCAGGAAAAGGTTTGGAAGGTTTCTGGACATTCGGCGATTGGGTAAACGGGGGTGTTTGGGGAACGGTTGAAGGACGGGCCATTCTGATGTATTATCGGCTGGGAAAATTCGAAGACATTCGTCGCTCGGCAACCCGTGCCATGAAGTGGGCCAAAGATTTCAGGATGGATGCCCCCTGGTCACAGCAAGGCGAAAACACGCATAATCCGTGGTCTGATTCCGGGAGATTTCGCGTTGGAGGCGTTGCAGTGATGGTCGATAATTTTGCCATTCCGGCTGCAACCATCCGCGGACTTTTTGATTGCGATTATCGCGCTGACCGGCAAATTCTCCGGCCAAGAATACCCGGGTCAATTACTCAGTACAACCAGAATGAACCTGTCTTTTTCGGGAAAAAGAAAATCTATTTGACCTGCACCAATGGTGGTCCAAAAGTGAAATCGGCAACTGTAAACGGAAAAGTAATCAATACCTTTTCTCCGGAAGAAATCTCATTGCTCTTCAACGAACTGCCTGAAGTTTCCAAAATAGAAATCGTAACCGAAGGTGGCTGGCCAATTGAATCGAAAACAGCAGCTTATCCAACCATACCATCGCTACTTTCGGAAGTAGAATCGAATGCAACAGTCCATTCAGAACTGCCAGAATCATTGAAAACACCCTTTACCATACTTACAAAAATGAAAAGTCTGCTGGCTGGCCAGAATGATTTGGAATTCGATCAGTCATTTGTGGAAGATGCAATCCAGTCATGCGAAGACTGTGCCACCCGACTTAAATTAGACGCCGGACCCGGCTATTTCCGGCCTCTGACACCGGAACGAAACGAAGGAATTAACAAGTTTTATGAAACAACCGCTCTTTCGATGTATAATGGGTTCGTCAACCGAATGAACAGGTATGCGGAAAAAGGCGATGAAAAGCAAAAACGGATGGCAAAAATATTTATAGAAGCACAGCAATAAAGGAATATCCACAGTGCATTTGGAACACATTGGGTTTGGGCTCCGGAGGAGTCAAATATTTGTAGAAAATGAAAACAAGCGATATAACCTGGCAAAGCCCATTCCCAACTTCCTGGCTTTTGGCAGAAAACTCCAATCGGGGGAAAGCCAGGCGATTGATGAATAGTTTTTCATTGCCCTGAAGGGGCTTGGGTTCAGCCAGTATGGGCGAAATATTGGTAGCCAGGGGTAAATGAGGAACGAACGTCGCCCCGGGTTGACGAAAAAGTGGAGAAACCCGTCCGACGGAAAGCCTTTTTCAGGGCAATAACATCGTTTCGGACGGAATGGATTTCACAATCAAAATTGAAGATACATAAAAGAGTATGAAAATTACCATTCTATTTATCCTGATTTGCCTGACGGGTATACAACTTTCAGCACAACCCGCTGGACGCGAAAATTTCGATGTCGGTTGGAAGTTCCATCTTGGTGATCTGGCTGGTGCTGAAATGACAAGCTTTGCTGATCAGTATTGTCGAAGTCTTGATTTGCCTCATGACTGGAGCATAGAAGGGAATTTCAGCCCCAATAATCCGGCAACCAACAATGGAGGTTCGCTGCCCGGGGGAATTGGCTGGTACCGGAAGACATTTCCGGTTTCCAATGCCAAATCACAAAAACATTTCATCACCTTCGACGGCGTTTACATGAACAGCAAGGTATGGATCAACGGACATTATCTGGGAACCCGGCCAAACGGATATGCCACTTTTCAATATGACCTGAGTCCGTACCTCAAAGACGGAGAAAATGTAATTGCCGTTCGGGCTGACAACTCTCTGCAGCCAAACTCCCGCTGGTATTCGGGTTCAGGAATATATCGTCATGTCTGGCTGACCACTACCTCACCTGTACATATTAACCAATGGGGAACATTCGTTACCACTCCGGCAATTTCTCAAAAAGAAGCGGTTGTAAAAGCCGCAACAAGTATCTCTAACGAGACAACAAATGCTGTAAAAATAAAGCTGATTTCGTCCATTCTGGACAATACCGGCAAAGAAGTAGGCAGACAAACCCAGTCCGGAAAAATTGCGGCCAATTCAGAACTCACGTTGAATACCACATTTCAGGTCAGCAATCCTTTACTTTGGGATACCGAAAACCCAAACCTTTATCAACTCGTGAGCAAGGTGGTTCAGGATAATCAGGGAAATGACATTTACAAAACAACTTTTGGTATTCGCTCCATTACTTTTACTGCCGACAGCGGATTTTATCTAAATGGCAGGAATATCAAGATCCTCGGAGTTTGCATGCATCACGATCTCGGGAGTCTTGGTGCAGCGTTTAACGAACGGGCAGCTCAGCGACAGCTCGAAATTCTAAAAGAAATGGGTTGCAATGCCATCCGCACAAGCCATAACCAGCCCGCTCCGGAAGTTCTGGATCTATGCGACAAAATGGGTTTTCTCGTCATGGATGAAGCTTTTGACAGCTGGACAAAAAGCAAAAACAAGTACGACTTTAGTATGTATTTCAAAGATTGGTATGAACGGGAGCTGTCAGATCTGGTGAAGCGCGATCGGAATCACCCTTCAATCGTATTGTGGAGTATTGGAAATGAAATTCCACAGGAAAGTGATTCTACCGTAATTCCATTGGCAAAAAATCTTTCTTCCATCATCAAAAAACTGGATAGCACCCGGTTTGTAACCTGTGGCTTGCATGAACGTGCACACGATCTGGGTAATAACAGCATTGTTCCGGCCCTGGATATTATTGGCATCAACTACAGCTACAGTACCTACGACTCCAACAAAATGAAATATCCGGATATGCGCTTTATTGCCAGCGAAACGACCTCGCAATTTAGTAGCAGGGGTGTTTATCACGGCCCCTTGGATAAGGCAGTTGCCAACTGGGGCGACATGCAAAGTTCGGCCTACGACAATGGTGGCGGCAGAACTCACCAGAATTCATGGAAAATGAACCGGGACCGGGCTTTCTTTGCAGGGATGTTTGTCTGGACAGGTTTTGATTATCTGGGAGAACCCGCTCCTTACGCCTACCCTGCCGTGAGTTCCTACTTTGGCATTATTGACCTGTGCGGTTTCCCTAAAGATATTTATTACTTCTACCAAAGCCAATGGACAAAAAAAACGGTATTGCACCTTTTACCACATTGGAACTGGAACTCAAAAGATACGGTCGATGTGGTGGCCTATACCAATTGTAATGTAGTGAAATTATACCTCAATAATCAGTTGATTGGTACTCAAAAAATGTCGGACAATGATAATCTCTCCTTGAGCTGGAAGAGAATTCCATTTGTAGCCGGAACCTTGCGGGCAGAAGGATTTAAAAATGGGAAAATGGTTGCTAAAGATGAAGTTCAAACTGCCGGTGATGTCAGTAAAATTGAATTAACCGCAGACAGAACGACAATTGATTCCGATGGAAAAGACTTGTCGTTTATTACGGTGAAAATGAAGGATTCAAATGGGGTGATGGTTCCTAATGCAGATAATCTGATTCATTTTGAAGTAGCAGGCGAAGGCGAAATTGCAGGCGTTGGCAATGGCAATCCGATTAGTCTGGAGTCCAACAAAGGAAAGGAACGGCGGGCTTTTAACGGTATGTGTCTGGCCATCCTGAAGAGTTCCAATAAAAAAGGGAGCATTGTTTTGAAGGCATCTTCACTGGGATTAACTGATGAAATGATAACAATACAAAGTCATTAATCGATGAAAACATCACTCCTGATTCTATTCACTTTATGCTGTTTATCAAGCATCCAGTCATCTGCACAACCGGCAGGCCGGGAGAATTTCGATTCCGGCTGGAAGTTTCATCTGGGTGATATGGCAGATGCAGAGTTGCTAAATTTTCCGGATCAGGATTGGCGAAGTCTGGATTTGCCGCACGACTGGAGCATTGAAGGAAGTTTTAAGCCGGACAACCCGGCTACCAATTCAGGAGCATCACTGCCGGGAGGAATTGGCTGGTACCGCAAGACATTTTCGGTTTCCGACATTCAGTCAAAACACAGGTTCATCCAGTTTGACGGCGTTTACATGAATAGTACAGTCTGGATTAACGGGCATCAACTGGGCAATCGTCCGTTTGGTTATTCCACTTTTCAATACGACATGACTCCTTACCTGACAGAAGGTAAAAATGTGATTGCGATGAAAGTGGACAACTCCCTGCAACCGAACTCGCGCTGGCACTCCGGTTCAGGAATTTACCGCCATGTTTGGCTCACCACCATATCACCAATTCATGTAAGCCATTGGGGTACTTTTGTGACTACCCCAAAAGTTTCAGCAAAAGAAGCATTTGTGAAGATTGAAACCAGCATCAGCAACGACAGCAAGGAAAAAACAAACATCAAAATTATATCTTCCGTCCTTGACAACAAGGGGAACAAAGTTGCCAGCCAAATTCAAACCGGGATAATTGAACCGGAAAATCAAATCAAGATAAATACAGAAATCAAGGTCAATTCACCCATACTTTGGAGTACTGAACATCCGAATTTATACCGGCTGATCAGCGAAGTTTATCAGGGAAAAGAATTAAAAGATACTTATTTCACCCGATTTGGCATACGCTCCATCGAATTCCGGAGTGATAGCGGATTCTATCTGAACGGAAAGAACACCAAGGTTTTGGGAGTTTGCCAGCACCACGATTTGGGCTGTCTGGGTGCTGCAACAAACACCCGTGCGTTGACCCGACAACTTGAAATTCTGAAAAGCATGGGATGCAATGCCATTCGTACAGCACATAATCCGCCATCGCCTGATTTGCTCGACCTTTGCGATCAAATGGGATTTTTGGTTATGGACGAAGCTTTTGATGTCTGGTATCTGGAGAAAATGAAGTACGACTACCACATCTATTTTAAAGACTGGTACGAGCGCGATTTGTCCGATATGGTCCTGCGCGACCGAAACCATCCTTCGATTATCCTTTGGAGCATTGGCAACGAAATTCCGGAGAAAAATCGCACCAAATACGGTGGCGCTGCCATTGCCAAAGAATTGGATGGCATTATCAAAAAGCACGACAAAACCCGTTACACGACTTCCGCTTTTGCCGGAGTCTGGCGCGCTGACACCACTTTTATGAGCGATAAAGTGGATGTGATTGGCATCAACTATACAGTCGAACGCTATCCGGAGGAAAAAGCAAAACATCCCAACGGTTTTTTTATCGCCAGCGAAACCACCTCGTCGCTGAGTGACCGGGGAATCTATCATTTCCCGGCAGATTCGGCCATGAAGCCAAGCAAAGATATGCATTGCTCCTCTTTTGACAACCGCGGAACCTACTACGACCGACCAGCGACAATGATTACACAAACCACCTGGCGGGCAGTGAAAGAGACTCCTTATGTTGCGGGTCTGTTTGTCTGGACGGGTTTTGACTATTACGGTGAACCGGCATATCCGTATCCTTGCATCTCATCCAGCTATGGAATCCTTGACCTTTGTGGATTCCCGAAAGATGTTTTTTACTTTTATAAAAGTCAGTGGACCGACGAACCAGTTCTTCACCTCCTGCCCCATTGGAACTGGAAAGAAGGACAACTGATCAATGTAATTGCCTACACGAATTGTGACAAGGTAAAGCTCTATTTAAACGATAAGCTGATCGGGGAACAGGCGTTTACAAACACGAAAATCGCATACAAAACGAATCAGTGGGATGAAATTATCGATCTTGGTGAAGGACAAAAATTGTCGCTTGATTGGAAAGTTCCTTTTGTTCCCGGAACGCTTCGGGCTGAAGGCTTTAAAAATGGGAAACTCATTGCAAATGATGTGGTTAAAACCGCTGGTGATCCGGCTCAAATTGAGCTGATTACTGACCGGTCAGCGATTCAGGCTGATGGAGTAGATTTGTCGTATATAACGGTGAAAATCAAAGATCAAAACGGCACTTTGGTTCCTGATGCAGATAATCTTGTCCATTTCGAAATCGAAGGCTATGGGAAAATTGTAGGTGTGGCTAATGGTGATCCAATCAGTTTAGAATCAGCCAAGGGAAAGCAGCGCAGGGCTTTTAGCGGAATGTGCCAGGTTGTAATCCAGAGCACCAAACAAAAGGGAAAGATCGTATTAAAAGCCTCATCGTTGGGTTTGCCCGAAGAAAAAATATACTTGATCACTAACTAATAAAGCTACATTGATGGGCTGAGAGCCCAATATATCTCAAACCCAAGGCGTTGCCTAGGGCTGGAATATTCCAGACTTTCAGCCTGAAACTAATTTTGATCTGACAGTATTTTAAAGCAAATGACAACTGAACAACTTTCATGAATACAATGAATTGCCAACATCAAAATACCGATTCTAACATGAAACGAATACAAATCTTTCTGCTTTTATTCTTCGCCGCAACTTTTCAAATCTCGGCACAGCCAAACGGCCGCGAGAATTTTGATGCCAATTGGAAATTCCACTTGGGCGATATTTCCGGAGCTGAAAAAGCATCATTCCCGGATCAAAAATGGCGTGAACTGGATTTACCCCACGATTGGAGTATTGAAGGAAGTTTTCGTCCGGATAATCCATCTGGCCATCAGGGAGGTTTGCTTCCTGGAGGCATTGGCTGGTATCGAAAAAAGTTTAATCTGACTGATATTACCGATAAGAAATTTTTTATTGAATTTGACGGAGTCTACAAAAACAGCACAGTATACATCAATGGAAATGAGCTTGGTACACGACCATATGGATATGCTACTTTTCAGTACGATATGACTCCCTACATTCAGGAAGGTGAAAATGTACTTGCCGTGAAGGTCGATAATTCGAAGCAACCTGATTCACGCTGGTACACCGGCGCTGGTATTTACCGGCATGTTTGGCTCATTACTTCATCGCCAGTTTACGTGGATCAATGGGGCACATTTGTGACAACACCAAAGGTTTCCGCTCAGGAAGCAACGGTGAATGTGGTGACCACTATTGCCAACGACACCAACGAAAAAGCAAACCTGAAAATCAGCTCAACCATTGTGGATGATTCAGGGAAAGAAGTGGCCGTCCAAAATCAGGCAGGTAAAGCTGTTTCAAACGGAAAGCTTGTTCTGAATTCTTCTCTAAAGGTAAATTCTCCAAAACTTTGGGATGTTGAAAATCCAAATCTTTACCGGATGGTCACCAAAGTGTACCAGGGCAAAGATTTAAAAGATAGTTACACAACTACTTTTGGTATCCGCACCATTGCTTTCAGGGCCGATAGCGGTTTTTATCTGAATGGTAAAAATGTAAAGATTCTTGGAGTTTGCAATCACCACGACCTGGGAGGCCTGGGTTCAGCCCTGAACAACCGGGCATTGCAACGACAACTGGAACTCCTAAAGACCATGGGTTGCAATGCCATTCGCTGCAGTCACAATCTCATGGCTCCTGAACTGTTGGAATTGTGCGATAAAATGGGATTTTTGGTGATGGATGAAACTTTCGACTGTTGGTACATCGGCAAAGATGCCGCTCCGTTTGGTTTTCAGAATTACTTTAAAGACTGGCACGAACGCGAAATCTCCGATATGGTTCTGCGCGACCGCAATCACCCTTCCGTCATTTTCTGGAGTATTGGCAACGAAATTAAAGAACAATGGTTTCCCGGAAGTACCAATGGCGGCGAAATTGCCCGCGAACTGGTTGCCACGATCAAAAAATATGACACGACTCGCTTCACAACATCAGCATTCAACTTTATCCGCGATGCTGAAAAGAAAGGAATGACCGCCGCAGTTGACTTGGTCGGATTCAACTACAGCATTGATGCTTATGATGAAATCCGGCATAAACATCGGGATTGGTTTTACCTGGCAAGTGAAACAACCTCGCAATTTGATAGCCGTGGAATTTATCATTTTACGCTCGACACCATTGTCAAAACATTTCCCGATTGCCAGACTTCAGCTTTCGACGATGCCGGTGGCGGAACAACTGCCGAAGAAGCATGGCAGGCGGTCAAAAACCGGCCCTGGATGTCGGGAATGTATATCTGGACCGGGTTTGATTACATGGGAGAACCGGCACCTTATGGAAACCAGGCGGTCAGTTCTTATTTTGGAATTTTCGATTTGTGCGGATTTCCAAAGGATTCGTATTATTTTTATAAAAGTCAGTGGACCAAAGAACCGATGGTCCATTTGCTGCCCCACTGGAACTGGAATGAAGGACAGTTGATCGATGTAGTTGCCTATACCAATTGCGACGAGGTGAAACTTTACCTCAACAATCAGCCTTTTGCCGTTAAAAAATTAGCCGAAACAGATAAATTATCCCTTCGGTGGAAAGTGCCTTTTAAAGCTGGTATCCTGAAAGCCGAAGCTTATCAGAACGGGAAACTGGTAGCCACCGATATTGTGGAAACTGCCGGTGATGCTTTAAAAATTGATTTGTCGGCTGACAGGAATACGATACACGCCGATGGCAAAGATCTTTCGTTTATCACGGTGAGAATTACTGATGAAAAAGGAACTTTAGTTCCGAATGCGGATAATCTCGTTCATTTTGAATTGGAAGGTAAAGGTGAAATTGTGGGTGTGGGCAATGGCAACGCGATGAGTCAGGAACCTGCCAAAGGCAAGGAAAGAAGGGCTTTTAGCGGAATGTGTCAGGTGATTGTACAAAGCACCGGAAAAGCAGGAAACATCACCTTAAAAGCATCTTCATTGGGATTGGCTGATGAAAAAATCACTTTAACCAGCAATTGATTTCAATTCTAAATATTGTTATCGGGTAAAATAAAAACTTTATCCCTGCCTGCAGCTGGCAGGCGCTACGCGGAATTTTCTCCGTAGGAGATTTAGTATGGTAGCATTGTCAGACCGGATAAAAATACTGCGGAATTTTCAGCAATTCGCCATTCTTCATCGCAGATTCGTGAGCCACGATTCCCGGAACAGTCAGATTCAGCGCCATTGCAATATCAACCAAAGGTTTGCGATCCTGAATTACTGCCTGAACAAACTCGTTGGTTAAATGTCCGTGCGAACCGCCATGACCTCCAGGAGAAACTCCGGGTGGAAGTGCTGGCCGAAGAAGATTCGGGAGCGATTTTTCGAGCCCTTCGTATTTCGCATAAAATGTGCCTTTCTGTCCGCGTATTCGTCCACGTTCTCCCCCGTCACCCGGAGTGTCCCAACTCACCGCCATGCGCGACATTCCACCGTCGCTGGTTCTAAAAAGCGCAATTTCGCTCCCGAACGGATTCTTATAACGGTTATTTTCGGGCCTCAGATGGTTGATTAAACTGGGCATTCCCATACACGAAACTTCGGTAAAGCGACCGTGCGTAACACCAATTTCGTATGCATTTGAGTGTGTCGGATACCACTGAGGTGGCAATCCTACCCGCCAATCATGATAGGACGGCAAAGGTTCGGGCATGTAGTGATAATATTCTCCTTCGGTATAAACCAGCTTGCCTAATCCGCCGGCCGTATAAATCTGGCGCATGGAAAAAAGATCTTCCCGAAAACAGGAAGTTTCAAACATCATATACTTGAGCCTACTGGTTTTGACTGCGTCGAACAGCCGATCGGCATCTTCGAGCGCGCCAAAAACGGCTGGCACAGCAGATGCAACATGTTTGCCATGCCGGAGAACTTCCAACGCATGCCTGAAGTGACTTGGTGCATCAGTTGCAATAAACACAGCTTCAATCCGGTCGTCCTTGACCAATTCTTCCAGCGAAGGATAAGTCTTAGTGCACTTGCAGGCTTTGGCCAATTCGGTACATCGATCAGGAATCAAATCACTTACTGCAATAATCTCCACGTTAGGATGGTTCTGAAAACCAAATTCAGCCCCAAATTTGCAATAACCATATCCGACTATTCCCATGCGAAGCTTCCGCTCAGAAAAAGGCACCCAGCCTTTCGAAAAGTTCTGATCATCCGGTGTTTTCTCGAATCCCTGAATCACCGTCTTTTTGCCGGTTGCGCATGAAAATCCAAAAGCGGCAGAACCAATCGCAGCAGTGTGTAAGAAAAACCGCCTGGAAATGTTTTGTATTGGCTTTGTACTTTCTTCTCCGGAAATGTTGGAATATGTAAGTTCTGTTTTCATAGGTCAGTTATTTGTAGATTTTGTATTTCCCTGAAGTATAATTATCTGTCTGGATAATCAGTTTATTTCGTTTTCCGTCGAATCGGTAATTGACTGAATCAACCAGAATGGTACTATCCAACTCAACTTTTGATGGTTTAGCCGTCAGATTGATATTCAGGATATGTGGTTTATGAATTCCATCCAATGAAATAAAAATTTGCGTTGGATTATCTTCAACGCCCACCGAAGTACTACCGCTTTTATCCGGGTGATGGACTGTAAAATTGCTTTTCCCATCCGGATAAATGAGTAAAGTGAGATAACCTTCCGAACTTTTATCTCCAATTCCGGTATAGGCACGGGTAATATTCATGGGCACGATGGCTCCTTCGCGAATATAGACCGGAAATTCATCTAATGGGAACTCCCGCTCCAAAGTCAAAGGACCTTCAATGAGCTCCTTGTCATTAAAGAAATACCGCCATTTTCCATCAGGTAAAGTAATTTTATTCTTCAACTGATCCTTGTAAATGGGAACAACCAGAAAATCGTCTCCAAACAAGTAATGATATTTCCCGTTAACCGGTTGCTGAAGAACTCTCCCACCCTCGTGCGCAGTCACTACGTAGGAATACATATACGGAACCAGCTCGGTATGCAACCAGGAGAATTTCCGGATTACTTCCAGTTCCTGAGGTGTCCGTTTCCACAAAGCCCGTTCGCCGTGGCCGCCATTCAGGAACAATCCGCAAAAGGTGGAAAACTGTGTCCATCGAATATAAAGACGGGGTGGAATTGTACTTCCGGAGAAACCGGCCACATCTGATCCGATGATGTTATAGCCGAGTTTAGCGCTGGCCAGAATATTTTTGATGGCCTGTTCAATGCCATCAATGCCATCCATCGCGATATCCTTATTTGAATTATCCTCTGCTGTAATTTTCCCGGTCGATTCCCAGGTATGTTTCTGGTCACCAACCCAGTTTACAGGCGAAGCATCAATTGGGGCAAAACCTTCGGGATGATACCAGCGATCGATGGCGCGCGACATGGTTACGAATTCCGGATTTTGAGTCAATCCCCACGTATACTCATCACGGTAATAATGGTCCATGTAGGTTCTTGCAGTCATCAAACCGTCGTGAGTTGTTTTATAAGGAATCGGAACTCCGCCGATTTTGGTATAAAAAAGTGTAGCCGTTCCATCCAGTTTCCAGCCGTCGATTCCCAAATCGAACACATTTTGCTGTAATCCGCGCCACCATTTCATCGCTTCCGGATTGGTGTAATCAATAAAACCACCTTTGCCTTTCCACCACTCAATCTGATCGCCTTTGCCTGCCAGATATCCTTTTTCTTTGGCTGCATTGAACCAGTCTTCCGATTCGCCAAGTCGGGTGTCGTTGCTTTTACTGTTCACCATAGTCGTCATCCACAGGATCACCCGATATCCTTTATCCTGAATTTTCCGGAACCATTCTTTTGGTTTGGGGTATCGGATGGTATCAATGATAAAGTCGTTGTAACGCAGGCTCCATGGACTATCCAGAATAACTGTCCGAACCGGAATGTCATTTCTGGCGTAACCTTCGAGCAAAGTATCGACCCGTTCAGCCGTATTATAATCATCTTCCCATAGCCAGCATTCCAATGCCCAGGCTGGTGTGAGCGGCGGATTTCCATGTCGATGCGTGTTAAACGGAACTCCGCGAAATGGCAATTCAAACCAGAAATAAAAAACGATCAGTAAGATTGAAACGGTTATCAGGAAATATTTTCCTATTCTCCGGAATATGGTTGGTATAGCCATGGCAGAAGTTTATTTAACGAATTCTAATCCGAAAATTACAACCGAACTATTCACTAATGTGTGCACAAGTGCGCTATAAAAAACATTTTTCGTTTTGATATAGGTATATCCGTATGCCCAGCCAGCCAGACAAGCAAACCCGATATAAATAATTGCTCCTGAATGATAATGAACCAATCCGAAAATTGAACTGGTAATAGCCAAAGCCGTATAAACACCCGAATTGCTTTTTCCGGAATTCTCTATATAATATGCAGCACCGAAAATCAAAGTCATCATCAATGCCGGAAACCATTGCATGCCTCCCTTTAAAGTATATCCAACCAAAAATGCCAATGGCAGCAAAATAGCAAAACCAATGGTCAGGAAGATTTTCCATGTTTTAGCTTGCCAAATTCGCTTCGCAAGCATATTCTGCAGAATTCCCCTGAAGAAAAGTTCTTCAAAGATTGCGGTATGTAGGAAGGTAATCAGAAGCGTAATTCCAATTTTCCGGAGTAATTCGGAATTGACAGTATCATGACCGATGATTTTGATAAAATTAACCTGATAACCCACGATAAATACAAACAGGTAGAATGCTCCCCAAACCCAAACCGCCGTCCATAAATACCTCCAGTTCAGAACCGGAAAGAAACCAATATCATCCAAACCTCTAATAATTGAAAACGAGTAAATTGCCATAGCCATAAGAGCGATCCGATAGATTGAATCAAATTCTTCGCCTTTAAAGGGCAGATTTCCTGATGGTTCAACCTTGATAAAATTGGTCATAAGCAGATAAATTACGAATGCTGTGAAGTCCATCCAATCGATTTTTTTCACCCGGTGCCTAAGCGCTACAAAAATCAGAAGCGGAAAAATAAGCAGATATGGAATAAGCGCCAGCGCTCCCTGAAGTGGATTCTGTCCATTCAGCAGAAGGTAAAAACAATATAAAGCCAGCAGGAATACCGGAATAACGATCACTTTTCTGAAGTCATTGCCCATCCAGTCTTTCACTTTAGCTGCTACTTCATGTCTTCCGACTGAAAAAAGCATCAGGTAAAGAATCAAAAAGAATGGCATGGAAATTAGCAAACCAGTCACTGAACTTTCAGTCCAGTTAAGAAGCAGAAAAAGTATGGTCAGAATAGCTGTCCAGAGACCAGCCCGCCTTAATTCCATTGATAATTCGTTAACTTTTTTCATCCAATTAATATTTGTTTATGGAAGGCCGGAATCAACTCGTGGATCAGCCTGCTGGAGGATTTATTCCTGTTTGAGATTGCTCCGATCATGCTTGTTTCATCTATTTTAAATTACAGTTCAAATAGAGTATTATTTATTCACTTTCAATGCTTAATTTTAACAAATAGAAGCCGGAAATGGTAAAAGAATTATAGCCTCTTCCGATATATTTTTATCCTTATCAACCTTACTTTCACCAGAAGTGGCAAAACCGGCGTTAAATTTCAATGCATTAAAACTAAAATTCTATCAGTATTTTAAAATATAATTATAGATTTTTAACATCATATAAAAGTTAAAGACAAAAAGATCAATTAATGAACTAACCGTTTTTTTAACTATTATCTGTTATATTGCAACTACTTCACAATATTATTGTTTAAATATTTTCAACTAAAATATTATATCGGATTTAATAAACTTTAACCTTTTCTCGTATGAAAAAAAAATTCAAATTTGTCAGCTTGTTTGCTTTGGGGCTTCTTCTATTTATAGCCTGTAAAAAGGAAACTCCTGCTCCAACAGCATCTTTCACTTACACGGTAGAAGGCAGTACTGTTACTTTTACGGCAGTAGCTACCGATTTCACAAAATTCGAATGGGATTTTGGTGATGGTAGTTATATCAATACCATACACAATCCAATACACACGTATTCCGAATTTGGAAAAGATTTTAGTGTTTCGCTTACTATTAAAGGTGTTGGAGGCGAGGTTACGGTTACCAATGTCGTAAAAATTCCACCAATGACTAAAATTCAATTGTTGGCAGGTGGCTCAGCAGCAACAAATAGCAAAAAATGGAGATTAAGCACTACTGCTGCATCCTTGGTTGTTGGATATGCGGATGCCAATCTGACCCCAATCGGAAGTTACCCCGGTGGTATTCTGGCTAACATCGGACTTGCTATCGTTTATGGTGATGAATTCGTGTTTAAAGGGGATGGAAAACTTGCAATTAATTCAAAAGGAGGCGGAATTTTCTCAAGCCTTGCTTATTGCATGGGAAACAGCATTCCAATGAAAGCCTATTATGCAGATGCAGGAATGGCCTACATGCAATCTTTTACTGCTCCGTCAAATGCAACTTTTGCCATCAATGAAAGTAAAAACTACACTATTTCAACTCCACTTGGCGACGTAACTTATGCCAATGTCATGACACTTAGTTTTACAAACGATGGATTCCTTGGCATGAAGGATTTTACGAGCGAATGCATCATCAAGAAACTGACCGCTTCACAAATGGATGTGGTGATTTTCTATGCTCATCCTCAATATGGAGCCAAACCGATGCTTGCTTTGCAGGTGACTTTTGAAGTGGCACCGTAATTCATCTTCTTAAGCGGGTTTTCTTGATTGAGCAGACCCGCTTAAGTTTCATTGCAAAAAATTAAAATTATTATATCTAACAAAAATTACTTATGATGAAAAGAAAAATGCTTAAAGCAATGCTGCTGTGCTTTTTTGTTGTGATGGCTCACAACATTTTCGCGCAGAACGTTGTAACAGGTAGTGTCAAAGATGACACCGGACAGTATTTACCCGGAGTTAGTATCGTCGTTAAAGGAACAACCAACGGAACGATAACTGACACCGATGGTAAATTTAACCTTTCAGTGCCTAACAGTTCCACCTTAATTTTCTCATTTGTTGGTATGACCAGCAAGGAGATTGAAATTGGCAGTCAGCGAAAATTCGACATCACCCTTTCCACAGCAACCATTGGTGTCGAAGAAGTTGTTGTGACTGCACTTGGTATTTCAAGGGAGAAAAAATCATTAGCTTATTCTGTTTCTGAAGTGAAAGGAAACGATCTGGCTAAAGGTGCAGGAGCTAACATGATCAAATCGTTGGATGGGCGCGTGAGTGGGGTCAATTTCACATCCGCAACTACTGATCCAACCGGATCGGTTTTTGTTACCATTCGTGGCGCAACCAGTTTAAATCTTCAATCATCAACTGCATCCAGTCAGCCTTTATTTGTTGTCGATGGTATTCCGCTGGGAACCACCAGCGTTGATAACCGGAATGGTGCCGACTTTGGAAACTTACTTTCACAACTGAATCCTGAAGACATTGAAAATGTAACCATATTAAAAGGTGCCAGTGCTGGTGCGCTGTACGGATCAGCAGCAGGTAACGGAGTTATCATGATCACAACCAAATCAGGAAAAGGTCAGAAAAAAGGAATTGGAGTATCTGTTAATTCTTCCATTGTTTGGGATCAGCCTTACAATTTTTTCCAAACGCAGCAGCTTTATGGAGACGGTATTCGTGCTTCCTCAATCTATACTTCAGGATACGACTGGGGTGCTAAATTTTCTGATTTTACTACTGCCACAATCGATGCCTACAACACACAAACACAACGAATTGAGACCAAACTTTTTGCAGCAACCAAAGAAAATCGTTTACAGGAATTCATGCAAACCGGTTTGACGAAAAATTTCAATGTAAGTATTGGAGGCAATTACAAAGATGGTGCATTTCGGTTTTCTGTGGGGAAAATGGCCAACACAGGGGTTATGCCTAATAACCAGACGAATCGTATCAATGCAAACTTAAATGCTGAATACAATGTCACCAAGAAGTTGAAAGTTTCGGTGAACAGCAATTACATGGGACAGTTTTCTCCCAATAAAACGTCTTCAAACAGTCAGGTTATTGAAGATCTGACGATGAAGTTTCTTGGTTCCATTCAGCCAATTAAAGAAATGCAAACCGTATGGAAAACCGGATTTGAAGGACAGCTTCAGAATGCCCCATATTATAAACCTGACGGAGCTCCGATGCTGGACAATCCATATATGTATGCTTATTCAGAAACCAATACCTACCGGAAAGATAACTTCTTCGGAAAAGCTCAACTTGATTTTGAGATTTATAAATCTCTTAAATTCATGGCCCGCACAGGTATCGACTACAATGGAGACAACTACGAATATAAACGTGCCAAAGACTTTGTCGACAGTGACAAACGGGAAGGAAAATATCAGGTTAATCAGGGAAATAGCCTTTCAGTACAAAACGACCTGATGCTGATCTGGAACAAGGAGTTTGGTAAATTAACGACCAGTGCAACTTTAGGTTATAACTATTCCTACAGTAATTCCTACAGCTATTATGGAAATGCTGAAAAACTTGTTCGGGTGAATGATTATTCCCTGAGCAATGCGGTTGCAGGAACATTGTCTTCAAGCAATGCCTGGGGTGTCGGAAAATCTCATAGTTTCTATGGTACCGGCCAGCTGGGATATGCTAATCAGGTTTTCATGGATATTTCAGGTCGTTATGACGAAAGTGGTATTCTACCCGAAGACATCAACTCTCATTTCTACCCATCGCTTTCTTTAAGCTGGCTGCCTTCAACTTCCTTTAAACTTCCTGATGCCATCAATCTGCTCAAAATACGGGCAGGTATTGCTCAGGTCGGCCACGGTATAGGAACACCCCGGAGCAATAACACCTTCGGCTTTAGTCCGATAGATTACGGAAATACCAAAATCGTCAATATTGGTGGAAATCTGGTTGATCCAAATATAAAAGCAGAGGTTACTACCTCGTACGAAGGAGGTTTTGATATCGCCCTACTCGATCGCCGTATTTCAGCTGAATTCACAGTATATCAGAAAAAACATGAAAATCAGCAGGGATATATTCCAACTTCACCGGGTATCGGTTACGGCGGAATGTTGACCAATGTTGGAACCGTAGTAGCAAATGGATATGAAATTTCCATGAATTTTGTTCCGGTTCGTAATAAAGACTGGAACTGGGATATTGGCGTAAACTTTAGCCAGGTAGAATCAATAATCACTCAACTATCTCCTGAATATGTGCCAACAGGCCAAACCTTCTATGGAAACGGCCCGAATATCGATATCCGTTTGGCAAAAGGTGAAGTAATCGGAACCATGTGGGCACACAATGTATTTCAAACAATGCCCTCGACAAGCAAATATGCCGGAATGACCATCCTTGACAATAACGGTGAATGGACTTACTCAAACAAAGAAACTGACCGGCAGGCGATTGGAAACTACAATCCCAAGTTTATTCTGGGCATAAATTCTTCAGTTAAATGGAAAAACTTTAAACTGGGAGTCGTTGGAAGTCTCCGTGCTGGTGGTCAGTATATCTCTGATATCGAACGTCGTGCAGTGACCGATGGCCATTCCTTATTAACCATTGGTGATGCGGTGAACGGACCAAATCCGTATACCGTAGGTGGACGCGATGCCGCAACCGGTGGTTTACCCTGGCCTGATGCCAGCAAGATGCCATATCCTCAACAGTCAGGTTTAGTAGCCACCTATGCAATGTACGGTACTCCCGTTCCGATTAATGATGCCTGCTACTTTAAGGGAGTTTGGTTAAAACCTGGCGGAGATCCAAAAAACGATGCTGATTACATTGTGAATGGTGCAAATCCGCTGCAAACATTCTATGCTTTGCCTGGGTTGATTTTAGGAGCCCAATACTGGAGTTTTCCTCAATCATTGTTGCGCGATGCCACCAACTTTAAAATCAGAGAAATTACTTTTGACTATACACTTCCGCGCAGTTTGACCTCTAAGGCAAAAATTGACAATGTAACAATTGGATTCGTCGGCAGAAACATCTTCCAATGGAATAAATCCGGTGGAAAGGTTGATCCGGAGTCAGCATTTGACGGCATTGGTCAGAATCAGGGAATTGTCGGTAAGGCATTACCTTCTATTGGATCGTATGGGTTCAAATTATCGTTTGATTTTTAATGTTTAAATCTATGTCAGTTATGAAAAAACAAATATTAATTTTAATTCTTGCGGTCTTTGCACTGTCAGCTTGTGAAAAGCAGCTGCTCAGAGAAGATGAGCTATTACAGAAACGCGATGCCGTGGAGTCTGCAACTCCCAATCTGCTGTTATCCTCTATTATTCAGCAATCAGCATTTACGTACCAGTACGAAGGTGGTGGAGGCAATACAACTCTGGCAACTACAGTTCAGTATATGCAGGGGAACAGAAGTTCAGAGGATAATATTTACAAGAGTTTCACCCGGCCTAAAAGTGATTTATACGGCTTAACTACGCCTATTAAATTGGCTCAGGCAGCAGTGGCTGAAGCACATAGCAAAGGACTTAAAAACTACGAAGGGATCTTCCTGATTTTTAAAACTTTGCTTTGGTCCACTGCGACCGATCTGTACGGTGACATTTATTACAACGAAGGACTTCGTGGTCAGGAAGGTATTCTTTTCCCAGCTTTTGATGAACAAAAGAGCATTTATCCATCTTTAATTCAAAACCTGAAAGATGCCACTCAATTGCTGACAGAAGGTACTGATCAAATTGATAAAACGTATGACATTCTTTATGCTGGTGATAAATCCAAATGGATTAAATTTTCAAACTCTCTTCGCCTTAGATTATTGATGCGGGCCAGTAAAAATTTAACTAATGCCGCTTCTGAAATTGCAGCAGTATCTGCTCTCCCGCTGATGACTGATGTTTCTGACAATGCTTCTATTCCTTATCTTGCCGGTGACCGGACCTACAACTGGCCCATGTCATACGAAGGATACAGCGACAATTTCATGATCTTCCGACCAAGTAAAACACTTGTGGACAGCCTCAAGAGTCTGAACGACGACCGTTTGAAAATCTGGGTTTCACCGATTGAAAAGCCATGGACTAATGATCCTGCTCAGAATGGTGTTACGGTTACAACGACTGATCCTGCCGGGTTCAGCTATGATTCGAAATGGGAATATATTGACCGCAGCAAGTCTGATATCAAGACTGCATCGATCTTCATTGTCGATTCACTGACGCTTTATGGAGGTTATACCGCAGGTCTTTACGAAAATGTTCTGGCTGCCAATGGAAGTTATGACTTCCCGACCACTATTTTTAATTACAAAGTTTCGAAATTCTCCAAACTACTGAATGAAAAATCCAATCCACTGCTCAGAGCCAGCATGTTGCAGGCCGACGAAGTGCAGTTTTTATTGGCAGAAGCACGGGTAAAAGGATATATCACAGCCGGAGAAGCTGAGACTTATTACAAAACAGGAGTTGCATTAGCCCTAACCAGATGGGGACTGTCAGCCAATGCAAGTTATTTCGACAATCCGAAAGCAAAATTTCCAGCATACGGAACTGAAATCCAAAAATTATCGAAAATCGCCTTGCAGAAATGGCTGGGAAATTTCCTGATGGGTGTAGAAGCATATGCTGATCACCGTAGAACCAGACTTCCGGCATTCGAACGTAACGGCGAATTGATTAACGGCCTTCACGATTTTCCATTACGGTTCAGGTATCCTGAAACGGAAACTGCTAATAACCGAACGAATTATGATGCTGCTGTCAGCCGATTAGACAAAGGTGATACTGAATTCTCAAAAATGTGGTTACTTCAATAAACAAAAGGAATCTCAGATAGAATTTTAAAGGGAACAGGACTGAAAAGTTCTGTTCCCTTTTTTTATGCAATGTGGAAGGCAAATTGATCGCTCCAAAACGAATTAAATCAGAAAGACTTTCAACATATTCTGTCATCTTTTGATACTTTATTAACTGAAATCTTAAAATCCTGATTTTATTCAACGGTAAATCAAGTTAAAATTCAATGTATAAA
>CAILJH010000206.1 GCA_903834475.1 uncultured Prolixibacteraceae bacterium
AACAGCTTATACCGACAATTGCTTTGAACCTGCCGACGAATATAAAGGTGATTTTGCACGGTCGTATTTTTATATTGCCTCGGTTTATGAGAATCTGGCACCGCTTATGCAATCGCCCATGACTTTTTCCAACAATACTTATCCATTCTTTAAACCCTGGGCAATTGATTTATTATTGAAATGGAACAAACAAGATCCGGTAAGCGCCAAAGAACTGACCCGCATTGAAGCGGTTTACAATTTACAGGGCAACCGCAATCCGTTTATCGATTATCCCGATTTGGCAGAATATATCTGGGGAAAGGATACACTGAATGTTTACCCCTTCCCTACAGAGACTGAACCGTTTCTGGTTGCACCCCGACGTGGAAACTCGATAGATTTTGGGGTAATACTTCAAAACGATACACGCTCACAGAATTTGCATATTCAGGGCGTAAACATAGCTACGGATATAACCGTAAAAATCAAAAACAATAGTCCTTCATTTTCAGTTTCAACGTCTGTTGTTTCGCCTTCGGCGGCTCTGACGGGCACGGATATTTCGGTGAAATTTACACCCTCTGCTTCGGGTCTTGTTCGCGACACCCTGATTGTTGAAGGTGGCGGACTCACTGAATCGTTACACATTCCGCTTAAAGCACTGGCATCAGCCGATTTTATTACGGTAGAACCTACAGACATTACTCCTGTTGGTGGTACATTGCAATGGATTTCAGACCCATTGGCAACACAATACCGCCTGAATGTATATGCTGGTGCACAATCTGCCGGCGATCTGATTATTTCTACTTATGTGGAAGGCAGCAGTTGGAACAAAGCCATTGAGCTGTATAATGGAACCGGAAAAGCCCTTGATTTATCACATTACTGGCTTCAGAAACAATCCAACGGAGCAGGTCCGTTTCTATCAACACTCCGGCTAACCGGAACGCTGGCTGTAGGCAAAAGCTACGTGATAGTTCACAAACAAGCTGCAACAGACTTGATAGCTAAAGCCAATCTGGTAACCGACTCGCTGCTTCAGTATAATGGAAATGATGCCATTGCACTGGTTCGAAGCGGTGTAACCATCGATATGGCCGGACAAGCCAATGCCGGGGCGGATGTGATGTGGGGAGCGGATGTTACACTTCAACGCAAAAATTATGTCACTCACCCATCTTCCACTTTTAATCCTACCGAATGGGAAACCTTACCCATGGATTCGTATTCAATGTTGGGAAGTCATCAAATGGCATTTACGCTTGGTGAACCATTCTATGTGCTTCAAAATGCACTTGTTGGGTTGAATACCAGCTATCCAATCCAAAACTTAATTCCAAACGGAACGTACATCTACAGCGTGGAATCCATGCGATCGGGAGTTATTGCTCCAGCCATTAATACCATGCAGCTGCACACTTCGGCACTAGATATTCCGGAAATTTCGGATGCCACAGATATTGAATCCAATCAGTTTACTGCCAACTGGGGAGCATCACCTTATGCCTCGGGTTATTTGTTGAACCTGTATAAAGTAAGTGGTCAGGCTGACACTACCGAAGTG
>CAILJH010000207.1 GCA_903834475.1 uncultured Prolixibacteraceae bacterium
GAAAAACACCCGAACATGTATTGCCGCAGCAAATACCTTGCGGAAAAACTGGTGCTGGATAGCAATGGGAAAGTTCACCCGCTGGCTTCTGAAAATCTGAAATGCGAAATGCGAAATCCGAACCGGAGTGAAGCGGAGCCCGGCGGAGACAAATTCAAAATTTTTACGACATGTGCACTGCGGCCCGCCGACATCTATGGCGGGGGAGACCCATATCACATCGGTTCCCTGATAAACATGGCCAAAGGTGGGTTTTATGTAAGGCTGGGCGATGGTTCGTCAAAGTCGCAGCACGTTTTTGCAGGCAACATGGCCTGGGCGCATGTGCTGGCCGCAAAAGCCCTGCTTGACGGGAATCCTGCCATTGCCGGGCAGGTTTATTTCATCACCGATGGACCTCCCGCAAATTTTTTCACATTTTTCGACCGTGTGGTGGAGGGAGCCGGCTATCGTATCCGTCCAAAGAACATCTGGATCCCACGCCGCATTGCCTATGCCATGGGCCTGATCTCGGAGGGGATTGCCCTGATGGTAAGGCCAATTAAAAAGTATGCCCCTAAATTCAGCCGGTTTGCCGTTATTTACACATGCAGCGATTTTACCTTCACCCCGGCCAAAGCTCGGAGGGATTTTGGTTTTGACCCAAAATATTCAGCAGAAGAGGCCTTCCGCCTCACCGTCGATTTCTACCGGTAATAATACCTGGTCAATGTTCTAATGCAGTTCGGATGAAAATCAATGGATTTATTCAGAAAATTCAACAACATCATTATTTCCCCAGGTATTCCTGCTGGATTTTCACGTTACTGTTCCTGCTGTTTTCGTTGGTTTATAACTACCAGGAGATTCTTTTTAAACCTCCGCAAAGTCTTCATCTCTGGCGACAATGTGATTGCCTGTCGATGACATTGAATTATTACCAGGATCACAACCCGTTTTTTGAACCATCCATCCACAACCTGGGGAAAGATGACAAAGGGAAAACTGTCAGTGATTTTCCGGTTCTCTATTTTTCCATTGCACAATTGTGGAACGTTTTTGGATACCATGAGTTTATTTACCGCCTCGTTGTCCTGCTGTTTTTTTTCTCAGGACTCTTTGCTGTGTTCAAAATCTTTGAGGAGGTATTGAAGGATTCCGTTTTGGCCATAACGGGCGCCCTGTATTTGTTTACCTCCCCGACCCTGGTGTACTATGCCAATAACTTTCTGATGGATATCCCGGCATTTTCACTGGCCATGACCGGGCTATATTTCTTCTTTAAATTCAGCCGGTCATCAGCAAACAGGCACTTTTACCTGTTTGTGTCCCTGTATGCCCTTGCCGGCCTGTTAAAAGTCTCCTCATTGTTGAGTTTTATTGCCATTGGGGGCATCTTCCTCGCCGAAGTATTAAACATGCAGCTGGATCCAGGAAAAAAAATATTTCAGCATCCGCTGAAACAAGGATTGATGTTGATCAGTGTCGTGATAATCCAGGTGATATGGTACACCTATGCCACGTTTTACAATACACAAAATAACGGGGGAATTTTCCTGATTGGAACATTGCCGATATGGGACATGAGCCTTGTTCAGATTAAGGAAACCCTGGATGCGATTTATGAACACATCAGGTGGGATTATTTCAGGGATCAAACCCAGTTCGTTTTTGTTTTTATGTTTATCTCCCTTCTGTTGTTTTACAAACGGATAAACAAAACCATACTCCTTTTGACCATCCTGCTCTCGCTGGGGATGCTGTTTTATATTCTCCTGTTTTTTCAAGCGTTAAAAGACCACGATTATTATACCATAAATTTATTCATCCTGGTTCCTGTCATCCTGTTGGCTTTTTTAATGCTGGTAAAAGATAAATTCAATACAATTTACACCTCCGTTATCTTCAGGCTTGTTTTTATTGTTTTTCTTATTCATAACGTTGATTTTGCCCGGAGAAGAATTGAAGGCCGCTATCGTCACGACAGCTGGCCAAACGAAAATTACATTGAA
>CAILJH010000208.1 GCA_903834475.1 uncultured Prolixibacteraceae bacterium
AGTACTTTTTTCAGGTGATGGAAAACTTCAGCACCCATGCGCAAACCTTCGCGGAACGAAGTGGCACCAATTGGGCGAATCATAAATTCCTGAAAAGCAATAGGAGCATCAGAATGTGAACCGCCGTTGATGATATTCATCATCGGAACCGGCAATGTTCTGGCATTGGTGCCGCCAATGTAACGGTACAAAGGCATATCAAGCGCATCAGCAGCAGCACGGGCAACAGCCAGTGAAACTCCCAACATGGCGTTGGCACCTAATTTTGATTTGGTTTTTGTTCCGTCAAGCGCAATTAATTTCTTGTCGATTGCAACCTGATTTGAGGCATCCATGCCCATAATTTCTTTGGCAATGATGGTGTTGACATTGGCAACAGCTTTTAAAACGCCTTTACCTAAGTAACGGCCTTTGTCGCCATCGCGCAACTCAATGGCTTCGTTCTCGCCGGTTGAAGCTCCTGATGGAACAGCAGCACGACCAAATGCACCACACTCGAGGGTAACCTCTACTTCAACTGTTGGATTACCACGTGAATCCAAAATTTCCCGACCAACTATTTTGTCAATAAACATTGTGATATGATTTAAGAATTAGACTTATATGATTTATTTTGATCTTCTAAATTCCTGATTTTGAATCAGTTTTTTGAAACATGACAAAGATAATAAAAGCTTCGGAAAAATATTTGTTCAGCTATAATGCATAACCTTAATTTAAAAAAAGGGGTTCAGGAAGGTGTTCGCTTATACGAATCAGTTGGTTCGCATGATAAAATCTCAGAAACTGATTATCTTGTCATCATAAAACCAAGTTCAATGAAAATTTGCAATGTTTTTTGGAAAGTAGTTCTGGCCGGAATTTTTACCCTTTATACAGTTATTGGAATGGCTCAAACTCCAATAACTTCGGTTCAGCAGAAAATCGCTGAATGGCAAACCTCGGCTGAATTAGTCCACGCCAGCATCGGTATTGCTGTTTCAGATCTTTTGACGGGTGAAGAACTCATAAAATCGGAGCCCCAGTTAAGTTTGGTTCCCGCTTCTATCCTGAAAGTTGTGACCACAGCCACCGCGTTGGAGGTTTTCGGTCCTGACTTTCGGTTCACAACTACCTTTTGCGGCTCCGGAAGAATAAAGAACGACACACTATTCGGCGATCTGCAAATCATTGGCGGTGGCGATCCAACACTCGGATCAGCTTATTTTCCCGAAAACAATCATTTTCTGGACGATTGGATCAAAATCATTCAAAGCAAAAATATTCGGGTTATTTCCGGAAACCTGGTGATGGATGCCAGCATATATGAATCACAAATGATTCCAAATTCATGGGTTTGGGAAGATCTCGGCAATTATTACGGAGCTGGCGCATCGGGAATCAGTGTGTATGATAATCTTTACGAAATTCATTTGAGTTCGTTAAAGGAAGAAGGAAAGCTGACGAAAATAGAACGTATTTATCCTGAAATTCAGGGCCTTGAAATTCGGAATGAGGTAGTTTCCTCCTTCCTGAACAGCGATCAGGCTTATGTTTTCGGGAGTCCGATTGATAATAAAAGAATCATCAACGGAACTATTCCTGTAAATAAGAGCGACTTTGTTGTTAAAGCCTCGGTACCTGATCCGTCAGTTCTTTTGGCCAGCGAATTTAAGCGAAAGCTTGAGGCAAACGGCATTAGATTATCCGGAGAAACAAGGTTCGAAAAAGCAAAAACCAAGCAAACAACTCCGGCACTTCTCTCGATCAATCAATCTCCGGCATTACGCGAAATCATTAAGGTAACCAATCATGAAAGTGTGAATCTGTTTGCCGAACATTTGCTCAAACATCTGGCATTTCAGAAATACGGTATAGGAACAACCATCGGCGGATGCAAATTCATTATGGAATTCTGGAAAGAAAAGGGATTGGATATGATGGGATTTTTCATGAACGATGGAAGTGGATTATCACGATTCGATGCTGTCACGGCCAGCAAAATGTTTGCTATTCTGAATTACATGAAAGCAAATAGTACATATTCTGCCGATTTTTTCGAATCACTGGCCAAAGTTGGAAACGGAACTTTAACGGTTTTTAACAGCGATAACTTTCCAAAAGATTGCCTTCATGCCAAAAGTGGCTCCATGACCCGTGTGCGTTGTTATGCAGGTTATCTGACAACAATCTCCGGAAGGCAACTTTCGTTCACCATCATGCTGAATAATTTTTCGTGCAGCCAAACGGAAGCTTTTAAAAAGATAGAGGAACTACTGATTGAACTGCGGAAGTTGTAAAGCCCACTTGGATAAATAGAATATTTGGCCAAAAATTAAAAGCATATTTACTCCATATGCATGTATGGTATGGATACGCATTTTCGCTTATTTACGCGATTATTTTAAAATAGAAACTTCCCATCGAGCCTGATTTAAGCTAATACAGATTTAAATAAAGAAATCATTTTCTTATTCGTGTTATTAGTCAGACAAATAACTATTTACATTATCTTTTAGTGGTATTGACTACTATAAATGGCATGGCCTTTGAATATCAAAGCCAAGTACTTAAATATTCTGCTTTTTCGGCATATTGTCCACACAATGTCCACGCTATCCGATTGAATACGAAACTATTTATACGTACTTTTCAATATTATTAATTTGGTAGAAATGAAGAACCATAGAGTTGGAGGAAATCTTTCAGATGCAGAGATGACTCCCTACTCTTTTTTCGCTCTAAATCAAGTCAGCCAAAAAACTGATGGGGTAAGGATGCATGGCTTGGCTGTACCGGCTAATACTCATCAAATGCCTTGTGCCCCATCCGGGTCCAGGAATCAATCTTTAAACATTTGGGTAAAGGAATCAGGTATAAAGTTTTATACTGATGCAAGTTGTATGTCTGTAATTGATGTTACTATGGAATGACAAATCAAAAAATTAAGATGCAATCCATTTGGCAAGCTCCACCGATAATGCATAAAGGTTAAAGGAAACATTAATAAATACAAACCCATGAAAACTCTTTTTAACTCTAAAAATACTCCTATGATAACCAACGACAAAACACATCAGGACAAACTGCCTCAAACCAGTTTATTAAAGAAAAAAGCAAGACTCCTCTGGCTTGTTGTGCTATGTCTGATACTTTTTGGTGGCAGGGCTAATGCTCAGGTTACAGTAACCGGATCGACCAGCGCTAATGCAACATATACTACATTAAAACTTGCTTTCGATGCCATAAATGGCACTGCACAAACAGGCAATAACGTGATCATAACGATTACCGCATCAACGACTGAAACTGCATCAGCCGTGTTAAATGCAGGTGCCTGGACTACTTTAGTTATTTATCCTACTGTCAGTGGATTATCTGTCAGCGGAAATTTGGGTAGCCCGCTTATCGACCTTAACGGTGCTGATAATGTGACGATCGATGGACAGGTCAATGCCACGGGCAGCACCGTCAGTCTGAACATCATCAATACCAGCACTTCAGGAGGCAGCACCTCGGCCATCCGCTTTATCAATAATGGCACGAATAACACAATTAAGTACTGTAAGATACAGGGTTCTAATACGGCTACCAATGGTGCAATCCTGATCTTCAGCACCACCGCCTCCGGTTCTTCCGGAAACAATTCCAACATCATTGACCACAACGAAATCACTTGTGCAGGCACCAACAGGCCTCAGAATGCCATCTATTCGAATGGAACAAGCACTGCTCCAAATAGCTCGAATACCATAAGCTACAATAACATTTATAATTTTTTGGCAACATCGGGTAACAGTTCATGTGGAATTCTCCTTGCGAACAATGATGAAAATTATGGCTTCAATAATGCATGGACTATCATCGGAAACAGTTTTTACGAAACAACGACATTCGCGCCCAACGCAGGCGGTCGGTATAAAATCATCTGTGTTAATACCCGGGATAATGCCACATCATATGGTGATAATTTCACTATTTCAAACAATTATATTGGTGGAAGCGGTCCGGGATGCACAGGTACATTTACCAAGACCAACGGTAGCAATTCTTTTTGGGCAATCCAATTAAATTCCGGAACCGCCACGGCGAGCAATATTCAGGGAAACACGATCAAAAACTTTGAATATTACAATACTGGTGCAGACGTTGACTGGTGGGGGATTTATATTGATTGGGGGGCCGTTAATGTCGGGACCACAGCACCCAATTACATAGGTGCGGCAACCGGCACCGGTTCTATTTTCTATTCGTGCGGAGGAACTCGCAATTCACGTTTTTTAGCAATTCATCTCCAGGGAGATGGGACTTGCGATGTCCAAAACAATATCATTGGTTCCATCACGGTCACCAACACCAATGGTTATGCAACCAATTTTTGGGGGATTCACCAGCAGTCCAGATCAAATACCAATATAATCAGCAACAATACGATTGGAAGCGCTACAACCGCAAACAGTATCCAGGCATTGTCAGCCTCTACCGACAACTCTTATCCACAAACAGTCATTGGCTACTCAGGTGACGGGAATGGCGGAACTATGACTCTTAGCAATAATACCATTGCAAATCTTACCAACGGGACTACCAATTTGACGGCTGACACCAAGGGCAAGGTATATGGAATATGGGCGTTTGCGTCTGGTACCTATACCATATCCGGAAATACCATACATGACCTGACGATTGCTAACGCCAATACTCAAACAGGCCCGATTCCCGGTCAAGGTGACAACACTTCACTTTCCGCGGGAGGGATTTTATTTTCAGGTTCCAGTAATGTCAGCCATACCATCTCTGGCAACACAGTTTATAACATTTCAAACACTTATTCTTCCTTCGCCGGAACCGTTGCAGGGGTGTACTTTTATGGACAGTCGACACTTAGCTCGGTTGAAAAGAATCTCATTTACGGCCTAAGCGCAGGCAGTAGTTCCGCCAATATCCACGGGATCAAGATCGGCGGAGGAGTTACTACCTATTCGAACAACATTATCATGCTTGGAGGAAACACCACCACAAACCTGTATGGCATCTATGAGTCGGGATTATCTGGCGCAACCAGCAACATTTATTTCAATACCGTTTATCTAAGTGGATCTCCTGAGTCCGGTTCGC
>CAILJH010000209.1 GCA_903834475.1 uncultured Prolixibacteraceae bacterium
ATTGAATTGTTGCAGGACGAAGGTTATGAGGTGGTGGTGGGACGGCATGTTTTTGGCAAGAATTTTCAGTATTCCGGAACCGATCTGCAGCGGGCTGCCGACCTTCAGGAAGCCATTAATGATCCGGAAACCCGGGCAATTATTTGTGCACGTGGTGGCTACGGATCTCTTCGCATCATTGAAAAAACCGACTTTTCGCCGCTCCTGAAAAATCCCAAATGGTTGGTCGGATTCAGCGATGTAACTGCTTTTCATGTTGTACTCAACAAACTTGGAATAGCCAGCATTCACGGTGCAATGCCGGGTTTCTTTCTTGATGACAAAAAACCCTCCAAAAGTTTTTTTAGTCTGATGGAATTGCTTTCCACCGGAAGCTCTGAGGCTAAAATTCAGGCTGAAGAGAACAATCGTTACGGAAGCTGTTCCGGAGAATTGGTTGGCGGAAACCTTTCGCTCCTGTACAGCCTTCAGGGAACTCCATGGCAACTCGAAACTTCAGGAAAAATCTTGTTTATCGAAGATTTGTCGGAATACCTCTACCATCTCGACCGAATGATGCAAAACCTCCGGTTGGCAGGTCAGCTTAAAAATCTGTCCGGTCTTGTGGTCGGTGGGTTTACCGATATGAAGGACAATGACAGCCCGTTTGGAAAGTCAGCTTACGAAATCATTCTGGAAGCAGTTCAGGATTACCAATTCCCGGTTTGCTTTAATTTTCCGGCCGGCCATATTCCTAAAAATCTGGCTCTCATGTTGGGAGGTAGCTATCAGCTGGAAGTTGCCGAAAAATGCAGGTTAACTCGCACCGAGCCATGAGCAAAGCATTTGAATTAGGTCGGAAAGGGGAGGAGTTGGCTGTTGAGCATCTCAAATCAATCGGCTACGAAATATTGGCGGTCAACTGGTTTTCGCATCATCTCGAAATTGATATTATCGCGAAGGATGGGCCTGAACTGGTGATTGTGGAAGTAAAATCGCGCGGAAGCGACTCGTATGAACATCCTGTAGAAGCTGTTTCAAACAAGAAAATACGCTTTCTGGTGAATGCTGCGGAGGCATATATTCAGGAAAACGACCTGAATTTAGATACGCGTTTCGATGTTATATCAATAGTGTTTTACGGCCGGAACTTTGAAATTGAACACTTCAGGGATGCTTTTTATCCGCCGGTTGGTTGATCTATTTTCTGGCAGAATTAACTGTACCTTCGCCGGATGACAAGTCCGATTAAAAATCAAATGAATATTCTGGAGAAACTGAGCATTGAGAAACTCAATGCCATGCAGGAAGAGGCTCAGTCTGCCATACTTTCCAATGCTGAAATTGTACTGTTATCTCCAACAGGAACCGGTAAAACGCTGGCTTATCTGCTTCCGATTATCGCAGAACTGGATATTACCTGTGCCGAAGTTCAGGCGCTGATTATTGTACCATCGCGTGAATTAGCCATTCAGATTGAGCAGGTCATCCGGACCATGGGAACAGGTTACAAAGCCAATGCAGTTTATGGCGGAAGAGCCGGATCGAAAGACAAAACTGAAATCAAACACCGGCCTGCTATCTTGATTGGAACGCCGGGACGGATTGCCGATCATTTACGCCGGGAAAATTTTTCATCCGGTTTTATCCGGACACTGGTTCTCGACGAATTCGACAAGTCGCTTGAAATCGGATTCGAATCTGAAATGAAGGAAATTTTGTCGCTATTACCAACGATTCAGAAAAAAATACTGACTTCAGCCACCCAGGAAGTTGAAATTCCGAAGTTTGTGGGAATGAAGAATCCGGTGGTTATTGATTACCTGGAAGGAGGAACATCGCAGTTGAAAGTCAAAACGATTCTTGCAAGTTCTCAGGATAAATTAGGAACACTGGCCGAACTGCTTTGTCATTTGGGAAATCAACCCGGTATTGTTTTTTGTAATTTTAAGGATACCATTCAGGAAGTGAGTGATTTTTTAACTGAAAACGGGATCGGACACGGCTGTTTTTATGGCGGAATGGAACAGAAAGACCGGGAACGGGCACTCATTAAATTCCGGAACGGAACGCACCAGCTCATAGTCGCAACGGACCTGGCAGCCCGGGGAATCGACATTCCGGAAATCCGGTTTATTATTCATTACCAGCTTCCGCAACGAAGCCATGAATTCACGCACCGCAATGGCCGGACTGCCCGGATGTTCAACGATGGAACCGCCTATGTGCTGAAATGGAAGAATGAAAATCTTCCTGATTTTGTTGAGAACGCTGAAATTGAAGTGATGCAAAAGGCTCCGG
>CAILJH010000210.1 GCA_903834475.1 uncultured Prolixibacteraceae bacterium
CAAATGGTTTTGATTTGTCCGATTGTTTTTTCTGAAAGTTTTATTCCTGGCATATCTTTAGTTTTATCTATGAGTTTGTATTTTTTGTTGTCATTCAATTGTCATTCAATAGTCATTGGTGGTCATTGGAGTTTCCTATCGAATTAATGTAATTGTTCAGTTTAACACCCAAGGAATTTTACCGCTCCATTAGGTTTGCATATTCGTCCTCTTTGATGAGTTTTCGATTGAACGCCTTCGTAATCCAGGTTTTTGTCTCTGAAAGTGATCCTCTTGAAAAATACAGAAAATTTTCGTGATCCTTAAAGTGAAACCGCCCATAGCCCTCACTGATATTGGCTGAAACAGAATCCGCAGCATCTACCAACTGAGTTCCGGTTGAAAATTTATGAAAATTATCCCATTCAATAACCAAGTCATGAACTTCATCAGCAAGTTTCATCGAAATCTGATAAACCTGTAAATCTTCCAGTTTCATTCCTTAAACGTTTTACTATAAATGACAATGAATGACTATCAGTGACCATTGATTGACCACTAACACCCGTTTGATTCCTAACTCCGGTCAAAATATTTGGTGTGCAGCAAATGATGCGCCTTTGGGCTGTTTGGAGCACCCAGAAATTCTTCATATAGTTTGGTGATGTATGGGTTTTCGTGTGATTTCCGAATCGTCTTGTTGGTATCTTCTGAATAGATTGCTCGCTGCCGTTTTTTCAGAATCTCGGCATCTCCGTGGTGATACGGCTGGCCACCACCTCCGATACACCCTCCGGGACACGACATAATTTCAATGGCATGAAACTCACTGGTTCCGGCCTGAATCTCTTCAAGCAGGGTGCGGGCATTTCCCAAACCATGAGCAATGCCAATATGAATCGGAGTTCCGTTAAAATCGATGGTTGCTTTGCGCAATCCATCCATCCCGCGCAATTCTTCAAAATCGAGCCGTGGCAAAGGTTTGCCAGTGAAAATTTCATAGGCTGTGCGGACTGCAGCTTCAATTACTCCGCCGGTTGTCCCGAAAATCACTGCTGCCCCGGTTGATTCGCCTAAAGGCTGATCAAAATCTTCGTTTGGAAGTGCTTTGAAATCAATGTTTCCTAATTTAATCAGGCGCGCCAATTCGCGTGTTGTGAGGGCAAAGTCAACATCCGGATTTCCGTTGACCGAAAATTCAGGACGACTGCTTTCATATTTTTTAGCCACGCATGGCATGATGGAAACCACCACCAGATTCTCGCGTTTGACCTCAATTTTATCGGCAAAATAAGTTTTTGCAATCGAACCGAACATCTGCTGAGGGGAACGGGCTGTCGATGGAATATCTTTCAATTCAGGAAACGAATGTTCAAAGAATTTTACCCATGCCGGACAACAGGAAGTCAGGATTGGCAGTTTTACTTTTTTATCACCTGCAATAAATGCTGAAAGCCGGGTCAGCAGTTCAGTTCCTTCTTCCATGATGGTCAGGTCGGCGGCAAAATCGGTATCAAATACATAGTTAAATCCAAGCCTGCGAAGTGCTGCAACCATTTTCCCGGTCACCAGTGTTCCGGCTTCCATTCCGAATTCTTCGCCCAGTGCTGCGCGCACTGCGGGAGCTGTTTGAACAATCACCGTTTTTGTCGGATCCGAAAGTGCCCGGATAACGGCTCCGGTTTCGTCAACTTCTGTAAGTGCACCTGTAGGGCAAACGGCAACACATTGTCCGCAATAAGTACAAACCGAATGGTCGAGATTCATTTCGAACGCCGGTGCCACAACGGCATGGAATCCACGGTTGACGGCAGAAAGTACACCAACGGTCTGAACGTCGTTGCACATGGTTTCGCAGCGGCGGCACATGATGCACTTGTCAATTTCCCGAATAATGGCAGGCGATGTGTCTTCACGATACATCGACTTTTCTCCTTCATAATGAATCTTGCGAACTCCAAGATGGTGCGCCATGTCCTGCAAATCGCAATTACCCGATTTGGCACAAATCAAACAATCGGCCGGATGATCCGACAGAATCAGTTCAACGACTGTACGCCGGGCATTCACCGCGCGAATAGTATGTGTTTCCACTTCCATTCCTTCGGTTACTTCGGTACAACATGCCGGCGACAAATTCCGGCGGCCTTTTACTTCGACCACGCAAACGCGGCAGCCGCCTGGCTTATTTTCAATGTTCATGTCATCCAGCTTCATGTAGCACAAGGTTGGTATATCAATTCCAATGCCTGAAGCGGCTTTCAATATGGTCGTTCCATAAGGAACAACTACCGGTTTATTATCTATTGTGAGGTTTATCATTTCCATAAAAACTCTTTTATGCGATTAATACTGCATCAAACTTGCATTTTTCGAAACATACGCCACATTTGATGCAAAGTGACTGGTCGATATAATGTGCACTCCGTTTTTCACCTGAAATAGCTCCAACCGGGCAATTCCTGAAACAAAGGGTGCATCCGGTACAATGTTCGGCATCAATGGTGTAGTGAACCAGCGCCTTGCACTGGCCTGCCGGGCAAGAGGAAGTGGTGACATGGGCCAGGTATTCATCGTAAAAATGATCAAGAGTTGACAGAACGGGATTGGGAGAAGTTTGGCCCAGTCCGCAGAGGGAAGTATCTTTAATTACATTGCTCAGCATCCGGAGACGGCTGAGATCTTCCTTCGTTCCTTTTCCATCGGTTATTTTTTCGAGAATTTCGTATAGGCGTTTATTGCCAATCCGGCATGGCGTGCATTTTCCGCAGGATTCGTCAAGGGTAAATTCAAGATAGAACTTTGCGATGGCCACCATACAACTTGTATCGTCAAGAACAATCATTCCTCCTGAACCCATCATGGAACCGGCAGCCACCAGATTGTCGTAATCGATGGGCGTATCCAGAAATGATTTGGTGAGGCAACCTCCTGAAGGACCTCCGGTTTGAACCGCCTTGAATTCGCGGCCGTCTTTTATTCCACCGCCGATATCGTATATGATTTCGCGAAGGGTAATTCCCATCGGAACTTCAATCAAGCCCACATTATTGATATTTCCGGCAAGAGCAAAAACTTTGGTGCCTTTCGATTTTTCGGTTCCGATGGAAGCAAACCATGCCGAACCTTTGTTAATGATCACCGGAATATTGGCAAACGTTTCCACATTGTTGACATTGGTAGGCTTGCCGTTGTATCCTTTTTCAGCCGGAAACGGGGGTTTTACTGATGGTTCGCCACGGTGACCTTCCATCGAATGAATAAGGGCAGTCTCTTCTCCGCAAACAAATGCTCCGGCTCCATAGCGGATTTCAATATTGAAATTGAAATCTGTTCCGAGAATGCCATCGCCAAGTAAACCATATTCGCAGGCCTGACGGATCGCAATTTTCAGACGTTCAATAGCCAGTGGATATTCAGCACGAATGTAAACCAATCCTTTGTCGGCACCGATACAATAGCCGCAGATGGCCATGGCTTCGATGACCGAATGCGGGTCGCCTTCCAGAATCGACCGGTCCATGAATGCGCCGGGATCGCCTTCGTCGGCATTGCAGACCACATATTTTTGATCACTGACCGATTTCCGAGTCAGTTCCCATTTCAACCCGGTAGGAAATCCACCGCCGCCACGTCCGCGAAGCCCTGATTCTTTGACTATCCGGATCACATCATCCGGAGATTTTTCAGTCAGACAGATACCCAGAGCGCCATAACCATCGCGGCCAATATACTCTTCAATGTTTTCAGGATTGATAAAACCACAGTTCCGGAGTGCAATGCGAATCTGCTTTTTATAAAAATCCATGCCGTTAGCAGTGCCAACGGTTTTTTTCGTTTCAGGGTCTTTATAAAGCAGTCGTTCGACCTGTCGGCCTTTGATGATGTGCTCGTCAATAATTTCAGACACATCTTCAGGAGTTACCTGAGTGTAAAACGTATTGTCAGGTAAAATTTTGACAATCGGTCCTTTCTCACAAAATCCAAAACATCCGGTTAAAACTACCTGAATTTCGTCGCCCAAACCATATTCGTTGAGCCTTGTTTTGAAATTTGATTTAATCAATTCGCTTTGAGAAGCCTTGCATCCGGTGCCCCCGCATACAAGTATATGCATTGTATATTCGGCCATATTTGTCCGTTTGATTGAATTAGTTGTCGATTAGTAAATAAGTCACCGGAATAATTCCATCCAGCATTTCGTTTAGTTTGATGTGTTTTTCGATGATTTCGTGCGCCTTTGTTTTGGTTACAAAACCATAAACAACCGGTTGCTGTCCCGGAATTGTTAGTTCAATGGTAGGCTCAGCATAACAATAGCCCATGCACCCGGTTTGTGTAACAACAGAATCAATACCCTGATGATCAAGTTCATCAATCATGTAGGTCATGATTTCTTTAGCTCCTGAAGCGATACCGCAGGTGGCCATCGAAACTTTAATTTGAACCACACTTTCGGGATGGTTTCCATTTTCCCTTAATTTAATTTTAGACTGGACTTCTGATTGTAGTTTTTTCAGATCTGCCAGATTTTTGATTTTATTCATGACTATTTCTCTTTGTATTGTGTATCAATTAATTCAAATCATTATGGGCTAAATTTCAGTACTTTATATCTTGTATAAACTAATTTTTATCATCATTCGCTAATTTGGATTTGTTCTAAATTCTCCTGAAGCATTTCTTTTAAAAATTGCCTTACTTCAGGATGATTAAGCGGTACATCTTCAATGGTTTGCCGGATATCTCGTGTGTCAAGTTCAAACGTTCCGGCGGCAGTTTGATGTTTAAAGACATAATCTGTTTTGCCTGAATTACAAATCAGGATGAGCAGGGTTCCAACAAGGTCACCAATAATTGGCCTGTCGAGATGGTTGAATTCAAAAATTGCTGTCACCCGGGTGCCTTTTCCAGATTCAGATTCAATCCGGAATGTTCCACCGGTCATCTCAGCATTTTGCTTTAGAAGCGACAAACCCAGTCCAACTTTTCGCGTGGTTCGCGAAGTATAAAATGGGTCGGTTGCCAGCTTCAACTGTTCAGAATCCATTCCCGTGCCATCATCAGTAATTGAAACAATCAACCGATTTTCATCCGGACTTTCAGTAATTTCGATCCCGATCAGTTTCGCTTTTGCCCGGATTGAATTTTGGACAATGTCAAGAATATGCATCGAAAGATCTTTCATAAAAGAAAGCCTCCCCTAACCCCTCCGAAGGAGGGGCAAAATGATTGGGATACAGTTAAATACTCTCTTTTTTTGTCGTCCATTTCCATTTCATTACCAATTGTTTCCTGCATTTCATACTATCTTCTATAATGAAGAAGGTGTGGGGATGAGGCATTTCCGCCCATCTGCTCCATGCAATGCTTTTCTAATTTCGTCAAATGTTGCTTCTTCCATTTCAAAGATCGAGTAAGTTTTTCCCAAATCGGCAGAAAAATGGGCGTCCGAAAACTTCACCAAGGTAATTGCATCACTAATCATGAATTTCTTCCGAATGGCAACCTCGTCCGAATTTTTCGAAATCTGAAGTGAATCCACTTTTAATTCAGGAGGAAAAAATCCAAGCTGACTGAACAAGCTGTTTCGTGGCCTGTCGATATGGGCCGGAATAAAAATTCCTGACAGTTCGTGTACTTTTTGCTCAATTTCTTCAATACTCACATCCAGCGAAGCTCCCAAATAATTGACAACTTCTTCCAGAATGTTTTCATCCTCATCCACCACCAACTGATAGCCAAATAAAAGTGGTTTGTTCGGAATAAGTGTCAGATGCCGGTCCAGAAAGCTTTGAAACATTCGCAACGCATCAAAATCTTCAAATAAACCCAGACAGTGAACTTCCTCGCGCGAAGTCATTTCGCATCCGGGAATAACCGTCAGTCCTGAACTTCGGCCCAGTTTCCAAACCAACTCGCACTGTTTGGTGCTGTTGTGATCAGTAATTCCAATGATATCCAATCCTCGGTTTCTGGCCAGAGAAACGATGTTGGAAGGACTCATTTCCAGATCCCCGCATGGTGATAAAACGGTGTGGATATGCAGATCAGTCCTGAATTGTTTCATGGCTACCGGTTAAATGCCTGGTAAATTTTACCCGCGATTTCAAAGGCAGGCAAGCTGGTTCCCAATATGGGAATATTCTCTTCGTCCGAATTTTGTTTCGTATTTTCCTGAGGTTCAAGGTTGCTTACAAGAATAACTGCTGCCAAATCTTTCAATGAAGCAATAGCCATCACATTCTGGTGCACCTGAAGGGTAATCCAAACCTGGGCTTCCTGTGCATTTCCCATCACATCGCTCAGCAGGTCGGATACATATCCTCCGGAAATTTCGCGATCAAGTCCCTTGTGACCCGAAAAAACTTTTAATCCGAGTTCTTCAACCAATTCAAAAACCTTCATTTCTTCTTCCTTTTTTGTTGCAATCTGCTTTAAACCGATTGGTTCCCCATTTTTTCTGAACATTGAGGAACGCTTTATTTGCAGTAATCCTTCCTTCATCTTCCCACATTTGCTGCAGAAAGATACAGTCGGACATTTTCGCTTTGTTATTCACCATGTCATCGGCCAGCGCATGACAGTTGGGTGCTCCGCATGCACCGCAATCGATTCCGGGGAGAAAGCAAACAATCCGCTGCGCCCGATCGATCTTTTCCATCGCTTTTATCCGGTCTTTTCCGAATATAAATACTGGTTTCGGTTGGATGGAATCAATAATTAATTTCTGTTTTAGCTTTTTAACATCCACTTTGATATTTGAAAATGGGATATCTTTTGCCAGAGGATACCGCCTGGCGCGCCGTTCAAGTCGCTCAACATTCATAAACCGGTTTCCGGTGAGCAAAATGCCACCCGCACAACTTTGGTCACAGGCCCGAAGTTCCAAAAAGTCGATGCCTTTAACCTGGTCGTTTTCGAGTCGTTCCAGGAATCGGACGACATTGTGAATCCCGTCGATAGCCATGCTTCTCGAACCAAAATTTCTGGATTCGCCGCGGGTCAGACTCCAGAGAACGCCTTCACTTGAAAGATTCTGGCGCTGTATGGAATGATCTTCTGCCTCATCTTCTGAAATAACCTTCATGACTTCATTGTACAGATGGTTCATGTTAATGATTCCATCTACTATGGATTCGCCTTCACCGCCCGGATTTTTTACCGAAGCAATTTTCGCAATGCATGGTGTCGCATAGAAAAGTCCGATTTCATCACGCTGAGCACCTTCAAGCATGAAACGTTCTATTGCAAAATGTGCTGCCAAATCGTATGGTGCTTTCCGGAGAATGATATTTTCGGTTAGCGAAGGATACCTGCTTTGAATGAGCCTGATAATTGCCGGACAATAAGCAGATATGGCCGGTTTGGTATTAACCGGATTAGCACAGTATTCCTTTACCGAATCAATTAAAAGTTGTAATGGTTGTTCCACCTCATAAACATGGGTAAATCCAATTTTTATTAATCCTTCATAAATCTGGTTTTCACTGTATTTTTCAGGGAACTGGCCAATCATGATGGAAGGAAAGAGGATGACACGGTATTTAAATTTCCTGATTTTTGCCAGATCGTCCTGTTCGACATAAAAGGCATTGGTCGGGCAAACCCGGTGACACTGGCCACAGTCCACGCAACTGTCATGATCGATAACCGCCAGACCTTTGATTACACGGATAGCTTCTGTCGGACATGACTTCATGCAATGCGTGCAGCCGATACATTTGATTGCATCTACTTTAAGCGCATGATATTGTGTCTGTTCGGTCATGCAAAATAATTAAGCATTTTCACCTTGGTTCCTTTTCCAACTTCAGTTTCAAGCCACATTTCGTCGGTATTTTTTTTGATGTTTGGCAAGCCCATTCCGGCACCAAATCCCATTTCCTGAACACTTTTACTGGCTGTCGAATATCCGGGCTTCATCGCCAGATCGATATCCGGAATTCCCGGGCCTTCATCAGTAACCAGAATGGTTATTTTATTTTCGTCAATTTCAACATTTACAGTTCCGCTGTAGGCATGTGCCACCACGTTTACTTCAGCTTCATACAAGGCAATCACCACATTTTTAATGATTTTGTTGTCAATATTCAATTGCTTCAACACCTTCTTAACTTCACTTGACGGATGTCCTGCATGAGTAAAATCACCGCCTTGTATCGTGAAAGTGAGTTTCATAAAATTGCCCCTAATCTTTCTAAACGGAGAAGCATAAAACCCGATACAGTCTTATTTCCTTTTTCCTTTTTCCTTTTTTCTAAATTCTTATACGACATTGAATATTGCTTATTTTCAATATTAATAAATCGGTTTTAACCCAGCCTGAAAGAGCAATCCACTCGATTTAAACAAAGAATAGGGAGATTCCAGAAGACACATTCCGTTTTCATGTGCCAGTTTAACCATGGACTGATTCACCTTTTTATTTCGGACAAAAACGATGGCACGGATGTCGGCCATTTCAGCCGTCCGAATGGCCTGAAGATTGACCAATCCGGTAATCAGAACCAGATTGTCGGTATCCAGCGTTAGAACATCACTCATCAGGTCGGAACTGTATCCCATCTCCACTTCTTCGTCCAGTTTTTCGGCGCCGCACGATATGGTGGCGTTTAAAACAGCAGCGATCTCTCTTAGCTTCATTTTTAAATCATTAAGTGGTTGGCCGCAAATTTCAGAAAAATAATCGAACCGCAGAGATTAATATTCCAATCGGACCTTATTTAGATTGGTTTTAGGTAAGCCTTTTAAACAAGGACTCATCGGATTGAAAATCAATTCTGGAGGCAGTTAAATGGGAAATATAGTATAAAGTTCTAACTTTGAAATCTATGAAAATACTCATGTTTGGATGGGAATTTCCGCCGCATATTTCAGGAGGATTGGGCACGGCCTGTTATGGAATGACGAAAGGCCTTGCTGGATTAAAGGAAGTTGAAGTGATATTTGTGGTACCCAAAATCTGGGGAGATGAATATCAATCCCATGTAACTTTGCTGGGAGCTGATCAGATTCAGGTAATCAGGAAACAAATTCAATTTTCTGATTCGGAGTCGAAAATGGAATATTACGAACTCCGGAGTGAATTGATTCCTTATTTGGGCTCCAATGAGTTTTATGAATTGAAAGCGAACGATTTTTCAGTTGAAAAACGATTGGTCGAAACAACGGAGGAAGGTAAAATCATCTTTAGCGGCGATTACGGACGAAATCTTTTTCAGGAAATACAATATTATGCCATTGTTGCAGAAACACTTGCCCGCGAGATTGAATTTGATGTAATTCATGTTCATGACTGGATGACCTTTCCTGCAGGAATTGCTGTCCGGAATATTTCAGGAAAGCCATTGGTTGTCCACATTCATTCCACCGAATTTGACCGAAGCGGATCGAATGTAAATCCGGCAGTTTGCACCATCGAACGGGAAGGACTCCAAACAGCAGATAAAGTTTTTGCAGTCAGTGATTTGACCCGTAACAAAATCATCGATAATTATCACATCCGGCCTGAAAAGGTAATTACAGTTTATAATGCTGTGGAGCCATGCGAACTGGATGGAAAGTTTGGGTTTCAGGAAGAATTCAGGGTAAAGACTGTAAGTTTTTTGGGACGGATTACCATGCAAAAAGGTCCTGAATATTTTATTGAGGCAGCCAGATTGGTGCTTCAGAAAAGGAGAGATATTCGTTTTGTAATGGCCGGTAAAGGCGATTTGCGTGATGCAATGATCCGGTTGGTCGCCGAACTGAATATATCCGAACATTTTGAATTCCCGGGCTTTCTGGAAGATAGTCAGGTGACCGAACTTTTTCAGATGAGTCATGTTTTTGTTATGCCTTCTGTATCTGAGCCATTTGGAATAGTGGCACTTGAAGCAATACAGGCCGGGCTTCCGGTAGTGATTTCCAATCAATCAGGAGTTTCAGAAATACTGAAAAATGCAATTAAAGTCGATTATTGGGATAGTCAGTCAATGGCTGAAGCAATCATTACATTATTAGATGATTCTGGCGGAGGCGACAAACTCAGGAAGGCCGGGAAAAAGGAAGTTTCAAAACTGGTTTGGCGAAATACTGCGCTACAAATGCTTGATATTTACCTTAGTTTTTCAGGGTAAATATATCCGTGTGCATTTGAAAAATCCAAAATCGTGTCAAAGATTTATTGAAGATTTAACGTCGTTTTTACAATAAGTATTTCAGAATCCGTGTTTTTTTAGCTTCTTTTGCACCTTTCTTTTTCTCAGAAGATTTGACAGCGAATGCGATAGAAAGAGAAGAAGATTGTTTACTCATTAGATTTATTAAAATACTCAATTGTGGAACAGCCAGTTTGGAAAAAATTATTTGTCGAATCAAATATCCCGGAGAAACTTACTCCGTTAAAAGAGTTAAGCCGAAATTTGTGGTGGGTATGGAATACTGAAGCCCGCGATCTGTTTCAAAGCATAGACGCCGAAACCTGGGAGGAATGTGAGCATAATCCGATCCTTTTGCTCGAAAAGGTAAATTACCAGCGTTTCTTGGAACTCGAAAATGATGACGAGTTTATCCTTAAAATGAATCATGTTTCGTCGGCTCTGAACAAATATCTTGAAGCACGGAAAGAATTACACGGACCGTCGATTGCCTATTTCAGCATGGAATACGGATTGCATGACAGTCTGAAAATATTTTCAGGAGGTCTTGGAATTCTGGCAGGCGATTACCTGAAAGAAGCCAGCGATTCGAAAGTTGATCTGGTTGCTGTCGGTTTGTTGTACCGTTATGGTTACTTCCGCCAGAACATTTCAATTAATGGCGAACAGCTTTCGAACTATGATGCTCAACAGTTTTCGAAAATTCCGGTACAGCCGGCATACGACCAGAACGGAGACTGGATTTTTATCCAGGTTGAATATCCGGGCCGCATGGTTACTGCCCGTGTATGGCAGGTCAATATTGGTTCAATCAAACTCTTTTTACTCGATACCGATTTCGAAGCAAATTCGGATGAAGACCGTTTTGTAACTCACCATTTGTACGGCGGAGATAATGAAAACCGCTTAAAGCAGGAAATCCTGCTGGGTCTTGGAGGTATTCGTACCTTAAAGAAACTGGGTTATGCTACCGATATTTACCATTGCAACGAAGGGCATGCTGCCATGATCGGGATGGAACGAATGTCGGATCTGGTTGCCGAAAAGGGATTGCTTTATGCTGAAGCCAAAGAAGTTGTGCGTGTTTCAACTTTATTTACAACCCATACTCCGGTGCCTGCCGGTCACGACTCCTTTCATCAGGATATGTTTAAACGTTACATGGAAAAATATCCATCGCGGATTGGTATTAGCTGGGATGAATTCTGTAACCTGGGCAAAGCCGAAATCTACGAGGATCATTTTAACATGAGCTATCTGGCCTGCAACCTGTCACAGGGAATTAACGGAGTGAGCATGCTTCATGGCGAAGTTTCGAAAGATGTTTTAAGTCCGCTTTACAAAGGTTTCCTTCCGGAAGAACTTGAAGTTGGTTATGTAACCAACGGGGTACATTATTCAACCTGGGCTGCCAAGGAATGGAAAGAACTACACCGAAAACATTTTGGCAAAGGATTTCCGGAAGAACAGCTTGACTTTGACGCATGGGAAAGAATCTATCAGATTCCGGATGAAGAAATATGGAATCTGAAACAAACACTTCGTTTAAAAACGATTGGATTCATCAAACAGAGGTTTACAAACAACTGGATTAAACGCAATGAGAATCCGAAACTGATTTCTGAAGTTTTGGGCAAGTTGAATCCCTATGCGTTAACCATTGGTTTTGCACGGCGGTTTGCCACCTATAAAAGGGCTCATCTATTATTCAGGAATCTCGACCGTCTGTCCAAACTTGTGAATGACCCTGCACGTCCGGTTCAGTTTATTTTTGCCGGAAAAGCTCACCCTGCCGATAAAGCAGGCCAGGATCTGATCAAATACATCGTCGAAATTTCCAAACGGCCCGAATTTGCCGGTAAGATACTTTTCGTTCAAAATTACGACATGAACCTTGCTAAAATGATGTTGCAGGGTGTCGACATTTGGATGAACACGCCAACCCGTCCTTTGGAAGCATCGGGCACAAGTGGCGAAAAAGGTGTGATGAACGGAACGATTCACTTTTCGGTACTCGACGGCTGGTGGGTTGAAGGATACAAAAAAGATGCCGGTTGGGCACTCTCGCAGGAAAATGCATACGATGTCAACGACCTTCAGGATGAACTGGATGCCGAAACCATTTACAATATTTTCGAAGAAGAAATTCTGCCGGCATTCTACGACCGAAATATCAATGGAATTCCTGAAAAGTGGGTTTCATACATTAAAAATACGTTTGCCCAGGTTGCCCCTAATTTCACTACTGCCCGCATGATTCGCGACTATCATGATAAATTCTACAATCCACAGACTGAACGGAGTGCCCGCTTAGTCGCTTCGGATTATAAGTTAGCCAAAGAAATTGCAGCGTGGAAACTTGGCGTATCGGCAGTTTGGGATCAGATTGAAGTTAAAAATGTTCAGATTACCGATGGAATTACCAATGTTCTGAAGATTGGTGAAGAATATCCTGCACTGTTAGTGGCAGATATCAAAGGGTTAAAGCCTGAGGATGTTGGGGTTGAGATGTTAATTACCGGGAATGGCAAGAATAATATGCCAGCTTTGATTGAGCGCCTTCAGTTTGCTATCGAAAGTATCGAAGGAACAGTAATTACTTATAAACTAAACCTTCACCTGATGGATGCCGGAGCTTTTGGCTATGCCATCCGCATGTATCCGAAACATCCGGAGTTGCCACATCGTCAGGATTTTCAGTATCTTAAATGGATTTAACTGAGTTATGAGTTATAAATTATAAGTTTATAAAAGAGGTGGCCAAAAGCTGCCTTTTTTGTTTGGGTAGCTGGGATCCAATTTCTTTTTGAAAGGTGGAATCCCTGAAGTGGACTTTTATTTACACTTTTGTGATCTTGTTTATTCAGCATGAAAAAATATATTTCCCAAACTACTTTTCTGGCAATTATCGCCTGTTTGTTGTGGTCTTCGGCATTTGTTGGTGTAAAGATTGGCCTGAAGTACCATACTCCTCTTCAGTTTGCAGGTATCCGGTTCGCAATTTCAGGCTTATTGCTCCTCCCGGTTATCCATAATCTGAAACGTTTCAGAAAAGAAGTTCAGGAGAACTTCGGCTTTGTTTGCCTGATTGCCTTTTTGCAGATTATTCTGCAGTATTCGCTCTTTTATATGGGAGTCAATTTAGTCCCGGCATCCATTTCAGCGATGATTGTGGGTTCGTCGCCTTTATTTGTCGCTTTGGTGGCACATTTCTTCACTTTCAACGACCGGATAGAATGGCGGAAATCCGGTAGTATTTTACTTGGGATTTCCGGAGTTGCAGTGATTACCCTTGGACGAAAGGCCCTTCCTTCCGGGGCTGAAATCGCCCTGCCTGGTGTCGTTTTTCTTCTTTTGAACAACCTGGTTTCGGGCATTACCAATGTTGTGATTGCCCGAAAAGTTCAGAGCATTTCGCCCATGGTGTTAACTTCTGCATCTCTGTTTATCGGTGGTGTTTTCATGTTTGTCATTTCCTTGCCAATCGAGGGAATCCCACAAAAGACTTTTCCGCCCGAATATTATATGTCACTTGCCTGGTTAAGCTTTTTATCGGCAGCGGCCATATCCATCTGGAATACTCTGCTGCGAAGGCCAAAGGTCAAAGTTTCTGAATTGAATATCTGGAAGTTTCTGATACCGGTTTCAGGAGCGATTCTGAGCTGGATTATTATTCCTAACGAATCTCCTGATTTTGTTTCTGTTTCAGGAATGATTCTGATTGTACTATCCCTGGTTATTTTATACAGTGCAAAACGAAAACGAAATTCCGGAGTTAAAAATACAGACTAAAAACCTGTATCCATTGGAGTGTAAGAAAAAGATCTGCAAATCCGAATCATTGCCAATATTAAGATATTGTTTGTAAGATGATACTAATGGGGCATTAATTCACAGGATTTGTTTTCATTTTTTATTTTTGTCTCTAAGATGAAGAGTTTGAGGTTTATTATGATGTTAAATATATTTATCATGATCAGTCAATTCATGAAGTTTTGTTTCATGGAACCTTCGACTCAGAATAAAACTTACAATTAACTAATAGCAACTTTGTTGCATAAAACTAAACCTTATGAATTCAATTTTCTGGATAGTGCCTGTCAGTTCGACTTTGGCACTTTTTTTTGCGTGGTTTTTCTTTCAGCAAATGATGAAGGAAAGCGAAGGTACCGACACCATGAAAAAAATTGCCAAACACGTTCGTGATGGGGCAATGGCCTACCTGAAACAGCAATATAAAATTGTGTTTCGGGTTTTCCTTATTTTGACAGCATTGTTTGCCATAATGGCTTACGTGTTGAAAATCCAAAATCCATGGGTACCATTTGCCTTTTTATCCGGCGGTTTCTTCTCCGGATTAACCGGTTTCTTCGGAATGAAGACAGCTACCTATGCCTCTGCCCGAACAGCTAATGCCGCCCAACGTTCACTGAATGAAGGTTTAAGAATTGCTTTCCGTTCAGGAGCAGTAATGGGTTTGGTTGTTGTAGGACTTGGATTACTTGACATCTCATTATGGTTTTATGCACTTCAATTCATTATTGGTTCATTGGATTCAACAACCAATGCTGCAATCCTGGCTGATCCATCCATGAAACTGATCATTATTACTACTACAACACTTACTTTTGGTATGGGTGCTTCAACCCAGGCTTTATTTGCACGTGTTGGTGGAGGAATTTTCACCAAAGCTGCCGACGTAGGCGCTGACCTGGTTGGTAAAGTTGAGGCCGGTATTCCTGAAGATGATCCGCGTAACCCTGCAACCATTGCCGATAATGTGGGAGACAACGTAGGCGACGTAGCTGGTATGGGCGCCGACTTGTATGAATCGTATTGTGGTGCAATTCTTTCTACTGCGGCTTTGGGTGCAACAGCATTTGCCAGTTTGGGTGTCGAAACTCAGATGAGTGGTGTTATAGCTCCAATGATTATTGCAGCGGTCGGAATTATTCTTTCCATATTAGGTATCTTCATGGTAAAAGCTAAAGAAGGTGCTAATCAAAAACAGTTACTGGCTGCACTTGGCCGTGGCGTTAACATTAGTTCAATCGGGATTGCTATTTTCTCCTTCTTTATTCTGAAATATCTTGCTATTCCTAACTTCCTGGGAGTTTGGGGTGCGATGATGGCTGGTTTAGCTGGTGGTATTGGTATCGGTAAAATCACAGAATATTATACTTCATCAGGATATTCACCTACCCGGAATATCGCTGAATCGACCAAAACAGGACCTGCCACTGTAATTATTTCAGGAATTGGAACCGGTATGATTTCTACTGCAGTTCCTGTACTGATTGTTGGAACTTCCATTATTCTGGCTTTCCTTTTTGCAGCAAGTTTCGATTTTAACAACATTAGCATGGGCTTGTACGGGATCGCAATTGCAGCGGTTGGTATGTTATCAACTTTAGGAATTACCCTGGCAACCGATGCTTACGGTCCGATTGCCGACAATGCCGGTGGAAACGCTGAAATGAGTGGTTTGCCCCACGAAGTTCGCGTGCGTACCGATGCTTTGGATTCACTTGGAAATACAACAGCTGCAACAGGTAAAGGTTTTGCCATTGGTTCAGCAGCCTTAACTGCCTTGGCATTGATGGCTTCGTACATTGAAGAAATTAAAATTGCGATTGGCCGTATTCCTGAAAAAGTAGCTGAATTCACACAATATGCAACAAGTAATCATTTCTCGAACATGGATATCAGTAAAGCAAGTATCCCTGAAATGATGCAATATTTACACCTCGATATTATGAACCCACGCGTACTGGTTGGTGCATTTCTTGGTTCAATGGCTGCATTTTTATTCTGCGGTTTAACCATGAACGCTGTTGGTCGCGCTGCTCAAAGTATGGTTGAAGAAGTTCGCCGTCAGTTCCGCGAAATCAAAGGTATTTTAACCGGAGAGGGTGAACCAGATTATGCACGTTGTGTAGAAATATCAACCATTGGGGCACAAAAAGAAATGTTGTTCCCTTCATTGCTTGCTATTTTCATTCCGATTGCTACCGGTATCGTTTTTGGTGCTGCTGGCGTGGTAGGTCTGCTCTTAGGCGGAACTTCAACTGGATTTATCCTTGCAATCTTTATGGCTAATGCCGGTGGTGCATGGGACAATGCAAAAAAATACATCGAAGAAGGAAATTTAGGCGGAAAAGGTTCTGATTGCCACAAGGCAGCTATAACCGGCGATACGGTGGGTGATCCGTTTAAAGATACCTCAGGCCCGTCATTAAACATTCTGATCAAACTGATGAGTATGGTTTCAATTGTGATGGCCGGATTGACTGTAGCCTATAGCCTGATGTAATATTCAGGGCTTAGTTTACTTCGTATTTATACCTATTAATTTTTACAGATATAGAATAAACCCCGGAACATTTTTCCGGGGTTTATTTATTTCATATATTGCTGAACAAAATGGGTAATTATTTAGTTTAATTCAGAAACGACAACTTTTAAAACCAAATAGTATGGCAGATTTATCAACAACCTACATGGGCATCAAATTAAAAAATCCTTTGATTTTAGGTGCCTGCAATCTTGTCACAAAACCAGAGGTGATTAAGGAACTTGAAGAAGCCGGTATCGCTGCAATCGTTTACAAATCGCTTTTCGAAGAACAGATTCAGTTGGAAAGCCTTCAGTTTGATGAAGAGATAAATGAATATGCTAACCGGAATTCTGAAATGGGAAGTGTTTTCCCTGATATTGAACATGCCGGTCCGAAAGAACATCTGTTCAATTTAAAGAAACTTAAACAGAATAGTTCGGTACCCGTTTTTGCAAGCCTGAATGCCATTTATGAGCCAAGTTGGGTGGATTATGCCAGGCAATTGGAAGAAACCGGAATTGACGGATTGGAATTGAATTTGTATTCTACTCCGGGATATTTTGAAGTAGAAGGCTCTTCAATTGAAGACAAACAATATCAGATTGTTAAGAGCATAAAGAAGGCCGTCAAAATACCTGTCAGTGTTAAATTAAGTCCGTTTTACACCAATACCCTGAATTTCATCAAGAAACTTGACGAAGCCGGAGTGGACGGATTTGTATTATTCAACCGCTTTTTCCAGCCTGAAATCGATATTGATAATGAGACTTTCCAGTTTCCCTGGGAATTGACTCAAGCCCGCGACCACCACTTGTCGTTACGTTATGTAGGGTTGCTCCACGGAAATATTGAAAGCAGTGTCTGTGCAAGCCGCGGTATTTATACTGCTGAAGATGTTATTCGGTTAGTTCTTGCCGGTGCCGATGTAGTGCAGGTAGTTTCAACTATTTATAAAAATCATCCGGCTTATGTTGGAACCATACTGACTGAAGTTCAGGCCTGGATGGATAAAAAAGGATACAAAAATCTGGACGACTTCCGTGGAAAGCTTTCCAGAAAGAATTTGAAAGATCCCTTTACCTACCAGCGTGCCCAGTATGTTGACATTCTTTCAAAGTCTGAAGAAATATTCAAGAAATATCCGATGGTTTAACGGAATATTCAGTCAAAGAATAAGGCAGGGTTCAAATTTGAATCCTGCCTTTTGTTTTTGGTGGGATTGTTGGACGGATAGAACTTTTGGCCTTCCTAAGGCTGATATCCTGACTGGTTCAGTATCGCCTGAAAATTGTTGTTTTTCATCAGATCAGCAAGCTTCAGCTCGGGATGCTGTTTCATATAAGAACGTACAATCTGCCAGCCAATCCATACGCCTGTGCGGGCAGGTGATGCCTCTGAAAAAGCTGCAGTGTAAGGACCATCATCGATAAACCGTTTAATATTCATTCGATCGATGGAAAAAAGCAGTTTGTGTTCAGCCAGATAAGTCCACATGGAAGCTTCATCCTTTTTACAGAAATCCAATTGTTTCCCGGTAAAACCGATCTTCAGGGTATCATGCACTTCCGGCAACATTGCATCCACAAAATACATGGTTTTTCCTTCCTGAATCATCTGGCTCAATAAATTGGTTGCCTGATCCGATTTCGGCCACTCAGTGACTGCCCAGGCATACATCATATCAGGAACTATTTTTGCCGGATGCATGTTTCTGCGTTTATATGCTGGCAATCCCAAATGCTCATAAAACGGACTTTCTGCACCGAGGTATTTATCGAGACTCAACCCGATCAATTGATCAGCCGTAACAACCGATTGGTTCAATCCGGAAATGCAGGTATATATTAGCGGAATCTCTTTTTCAGGAAAATAATGCTTGTAATGTTTGAACCCAGTTTCCAGTTCTTTCTTGAAACGAGTGGTATCAATTTTTTCGGAAACACTCGTTTTAAGATGCTGAATAAGTGTATCCGACACAAATGAGTTAAGCATTTCAGGGAATTTATCCTGATCAGAACCACCAATTCCAATCATCCGGTAAGTGAAAATGTCAAAAAAACCACCATACTTATTCTTTAATCCGGGGATTGCAGCCGACATCTGTTCCGGTTTTGTATTCAATAAGTCAACATCCAGATGTTTGATTTTCAGATTCACCGAAACATCCGATACATTTATTTTCAACGGATTGTGCGTGCAGGAAGCAATCAAAAGCACAAGGCAAAGTAATTCAATAACTCTTTTCATTCGGGATATTTTTAAATATACGCATCAGGCGCATTTTTATTGCCGTTTTCAATATAAAATTCGAGATTTGTACCAGTCAAAACTCTTCAGGAAAAATTTGGAAAGCCAAAAGTAAAAAGTATAAAAGACTTTCATCGCAAATTAAATCCTGAACTTTAAGTCTTTATAAATTAGCTAAAGAAAAATTAGAAACAATGAAACGACTATGAGAAATTCTTCTTTGCACAGAAGGATGATTATAAAACTCAAAATGAATACTTTGCCTTTTTTAAGCCTCCCCTTCGGGGGAGGTTTGGAGGGGGCTTAAAATCAGAAACAATGAAACGATTTATTCTATCTGTTTTCCTTTTCGTGCTCCTGATGTCAGGATATGGGCAGAAACACGTCCGGCTTTCTTTTACAGGAAGTCCGTCATTAAACTGGATGGTTACAAACAGCAAGACTGCTGCAAGGGAAAAATCGATTGCAGGTTATAACTTTGGATTGAATGCTGATCTGTATTTTTCAGAAGATGAACGATATTCACTGCTTACCGGTCTGTTAATTACAAATATCGGCGGTGAAATAAGCTATAAACCCAATTCTGATTTTCGGTTTGGCGGGGCAACATTGCCGCCGTCAAGCAAGATCAGATACCGCCTTCGGTATGTCGAAATTCCTCTCACCCTAAAACTGAGAACCGATCAGTTTAAACGAATGCGCTATTGGGGTGAATTTGGATTAGCAGGTATGGTCAATATCGATGCGAAAGGCGACAGTAATCCTGGTGACCTCAAAAAAGCAAACATCCATGATGAAGTTAATCTGTTTAATCTGGCCATGGACGTGGGTTTGGGATTTGACTTCGATCTGGGCGGAAGTAATTCGGTTACAACCGGTTTTATTTTCCAAAATGGCCTGACCGATGTGACGACCAATAACGCGTTCTCCGATAAAACCATAGTCAATTCACTGAAACTGAAAATCGGACTGATTTTTTAACGAATGACCCATGAAGATAGCCGTTGCTCAACTCAACTTTCACATTGGTAATTTTGCACAAAACACCGGCAAAATTATTGAATGCATCAATCGGTCGAAAGCTGAAGGTGCTGATTTGGTGGTCTTTTCCGAACTTTCGGTAACGGGTTATTATCCGCATGATCTGCTCGAACGGAAGGAATTTGTCGAACAGTCGTATGAAGCGATCCTCCGGATTTCGGAGCAGTGTATCGGCATTGCGGCAATTGTTGGCGGTCCAAGCATTAATCCCGAGCCTCGTGGGAAAAAGCTTTTCAATTCAGCATTTTTTATGAGCGATGGTGCAATTCAGCATGTAGTCAACAAATCGCTGCTCCCTACTTATGATATTTTTGATGAATACCGTCATTTTGAGCCCAACCGGAATTTTTCGGTCATCGATTTTCAAGGGAAAAGGCTTGCTATTACCATTTGTGAGGACCTTTGGGATGAACAGGAAACACAGAATGAATTTGGTCGCGAGAAACTTTATCAGGTTTCTCCACTGAAAGAATTGTCTGCGCTGAATCCGGATTTGGTCATCAACCTGTCGGCTTCGCCATTTTCATACAACCAGGAAAACTGGCGAAAAAACATCCTGATAAAAAATGCGCGGAAATACGAATTGCCTATTTTGTATGTGAATCAGGTGGGCGCCCAAACTGAATTGATTTTCGACGGCGGATCGTTTTACCTGGATAAAAACGGTGAAATACAGGAAGAACTGAATTATTTTGAAGAAGACTTCCGGATTATTGACACGGAGGTTTCCACTCAGAACCTTCAGCCAAAGGCGGAATACATTGAGAAAATATATCAGGCGCTTGTTTTGGGCATCCGTGATTATTTCGGAAAAATGGGGTTCAAAAAAGCGACTCTTGGTTTATCCGGAGGGATCGATTCTGCGCTGGTACTTGTTCTTGCCGTTGAGGCACTCGGGAAAGAAAACGTTCGCGTTCTGCTGATGCCATCGCGCTTTTCGTCGGATCACAGCATTGACGATGCTCTGCAGCTGGCCGATATTCTGGATATTCAGTATGAAATCATACCGATTCAACCGATGGTTGACAGCTTTGAACAAAGCCTTTCCGGAGTGTTTTCAGGCCTGAAGGAAGACATTGCAGAAGAAAACATTCAGGCACGAACCCGCGGAATTTTACTGATGGCTATTTCCAACAAGTTTGGAAACATTCTGCTCAATACCACCAATAAAAGCGAATGCGCCGTTGGATACGGAACGCTTTACGGCGATATGAACGGAGGATTGTCGGTTCTTGGCGATGTTTACAAAACCGACATTTTCAAAATGTCGCGCTGGATAAACCGCGATCGGGTAATTATTCCGGTGAATACCATTACGAAACCACCATCGGCAGAACTTCGGCCTGACCAAAAAGATACCGATTCACTGCCTGATTACGAAATTCTGGATCAGATCCTGTTTGGTTATATTGAGATGAATCTTTCACCCTCAGAAATCATTGCCAAAGGATTCGACGAAGCAACCGTATTGAGGACGGTAAAAATGGTGAATACCAATGAGTACAAGAGGTTTCAGGCGCCCCCGATACTACGGGTGAGTTCCAAAGCTTTTGGATTTGGCCGACGCATGCCACTGGTTGCAAAATATTCCTGAAATTAGCGCATTGAACTGATTCCGGCCAATCTCCAAAATCCGGAGTGGCAGTAAAATAAATCTGCTAAATTTTCTTGTTTGACAAATTTCCTTAACTTTGATGCTGCAGAACATATAAATTATATTTCTATGGCAAGTCACGAAATTGACTTTAAGGAAGTTTTTGAAAATCAAAAATCAATATTCAGCATTCTTTCCCCTGAAGAAAAAGAAGATTTACGTAACCATATCCAACTGGTTTTTTATAGAAAGAATGAATTCATTTTTAAAGAAGGTGAAAAGCCTGGTGGCTTGTTTTTCCTGATTGAAGGGAAAGTCATTATATACAAAGAAGGCGTTGGTGGACGGGAACAAATCATACGGATGACCAAACCACTTGGATTAATCGGATACCGTGCACTTTTGGCTGAGGAACAATATATCGGATCAGCCGTAACACTCGAAGATTCAATGGTCGGCTTGATCTCATCCGATTACGTGCAAAATACACTTTTCAAGAATAACTACTTCACTTTTAAATTGATACATGTTTTGGCCCGGGAACTTGGTTTCTCCAATTCACGCATGGTAACGCTCACCCAAAAGCACATCCGTGGCCGTTTAGCCGAATCGCTGCTTTTACTGAAAGAAAAATATGGATGGGAAAACGATGGTGCCACCCTCAAAGTTTACCTTTCACGTGAAGATATCGCCAACCTTTCAAATATGACTACTTCAAATGCAATCCGCACCTTATCTACTTTTTCCGGCGAAAAAGTGATAGCCATTGATGGCCGTAAAATCCGGATTCTCGACATTCAACGACTGGAAAAAATCAGCAAACTGGGATAGTTGGAATTTACAGCTTGCGGGTTGCGAAGATATTTATTGTCATTAAGTCATTCGTAGTCATTGATTGTAATTCGACGCGAAGCTAATGACGTGAAACAAATGACCATAAATGACTCCCGAGTTTGACAGATAAAAGTAAAAAAACCTCTGTAAGCCCAGTAAACACTGGGATTATTTTCTTGATTTTGAAAAGTGTAGTGAACAGTTTTTGACTGACTCATTGCTAAGCCAA
>CAILJH010000211.1 GCA_903834475.1 uncultured Prolixibacteraceae bacterium
GTCATCAGGCGGTTCACGTTACTTCGGCGCTTACCGGTTTCAACAACCGGTTCATCGATAGCGCCAAACGGGCACGAATTGGAACAAAGTTTACATTGTATGCAGGCAGCGGGAGTTATCGTCATGTGTTTCGATGAAAACCGCGACATCCACCCAAGCAAAACACCGTACGGACAAAAAAACCTGCAATATGGCCTGACAACAAAAATGCCAACAATCAGGAACAAAATACCCAAAATCAACATGTGGAAAGGCGCTTCAAATCGAAAAAACCCTACAAACGGATCGTACCTGCAAATAATAAATTCGGATTTGGTGGCAACATACAAAACAGATAATCCGAGATACAGATACGGGATTAATCCAAGAACTTGCTGAATCCATTTGGGCAATTCGATGGGCCGGATGGCAACAATGTCCTGAATAGCTCCCAACGGACAGGCTCCAGCACAAAATGTTCTTCCGAAGAAAAGTGAAAAGACCAGCGGAAGCAGGAAAAATAACAAGGCGGTAATTGGGATGGCATAGGTAGGATCAACAATTCCGAGCACCACGTTTTGGATCGAGCCGATGGAACAGATACAACCTTCGCGATAGAAACCAAAATACAGCAATGAAAAAACTGAGGTCCAGAACACGCCCTGCCGTGAACGTTTCTTCAGGACAAACCAGGTTACCAGAGACAAGACAGCCAATAAAATCAAAACATCAAGATATTCCAGAACGAGAAACCGGGCTGATGGTGCAGTGGTATTTGGTTGCTGATAACCGGTATCAAATTCAGGCTTCGGAAAGCGCTGTTTGGCATCAGCAGCAAACGATTGGATTGCGCCGAAGATTAATATAGAAATCAGTAAAAAATATCGTTTAAATAGTTTCATCACTTTTATAACCTATTCGTTTTCGCTGTTTCTGTTCGGTTTCCTGATTGTCTTTTTGGAGTAGAAAGTTAATCGCATCAATCACATTTTTGAACTGTTTATCGTATTTGTTTTCAAGTTCTAGTAATTTTCCGGAAAGTTCCTTGTAATTTAAAACAAATTGTTTTAGAGTGATGAAAGCACGCACAATAGAAATACTGGTTTGTCTGGCCTTTTTACTTTTCAAAACGTTGGCAAGCATAGTAACCCCATGTTCGGTAAATGCAAATGGTAAATAAATTGTTCCTCTGTGTTTTCTTGAACTCATCACAAATTGTGATGAGTTACTTTCCCATTCAGTCTGGGAAAGCGGGAACATGAAATCCTCCGGGAAAATATCAATATTTCGTTTTACAGCCTGATTTAATACTCTGGTTTCGACCTCGTAAAGTTCGGCAAGATCAAAATCCAGCATGACCTTTTGCCCACGGATTTCGTAAATTTTCGTTTGAATCTTTTCAATCTGCATATCCAATTATCCTTTTTTCTCTTTCCCTTTATTTCCGCCGCCTTTGGTAAAACCACCCTTAATCATATATGGCGTTTCTACCGGAACACGCTGAAAGGCCTCCGCCGGGCAAACTCTGGCAATGGCGCATTCATTGCAATTCTTGCACCGGTCATGCCGTACCTGTAAATGCAGCGAACCGTTTCCAAATGAAGTACATCCGGCAACACATTTGGCACAGCCTATGCACAATTTTTCATCGATTACATATTCAAAATAAGGATCTTCAATATACTTGCGCTGGATTGCTGCAGTCGGGCAAAGCTGATTTTCGGCGGCGGTAGTCCGGGCATTTGGATCGGGTTTCAAATAGCCACCACACAAATCGCAGTAGCCGCATAAATTATAGGCATGTACACATTTTACTGCTGAAGGGGTCATTACGCATTCGGTGGCACACCGTCCACATTGAACACACTTGAACGGATCGAGCTGCCAAACCAGCTTTTTTGAAGTCGATTTCAGGAGTGAAACACCGGCAATACCGCCCAGTGAGACTGCAAGGGCGATCTGCATCCCGCTGCGAAGAAACCGACGCCTCTCGATACTTTTGGGTATTTCTTTATCGCTCATTTTTCCGGTATGTTTGTGCCTTATCCAACGAACAGGTGCTTAACTTTTGACATTTTTTACAGAATTGATTATCATTACAACCATCAAACTGAATCCTGTTTTCGGTCATCAACCAGACTGAGCCACCAACCATGGTGGATAGAAAAGTCAGCTGAGCAGCTCTCCTGAAAAAATCTCTCCTGTCAGTTTTTTTTGTATCCATTTTTTTGGTCTTTTAAAGATTTTCGAAGTTCCGTCCGAAATTAGGGAAATGCCATTTTCAACATTTTCGCGCGGACGGTCTGTTCGTTCCTCCTGAATCCCCGGGGCGTTGCCCCGGGCTATTTATATTGCGCCCTTTCAGGGCTTAAACCCCGAATGTATCCAATTTCCTTCTTTTACTTCTTTTCAAAAATACGTACCTGTTTCCGGTCAAAATCGAGGGCAATCACACGCTGGTCGGCATCAATGGCTAAATCCGGAGCATACCAGCCATCTTTGAATAGATCTGGTGAAGCGACAACTCCTTTGAAATTGCCCTTCTGATCGTACCATTTGATACGTGGCATTCCTTTCTCGCTGGTAATAAACGAATTGTCAGCCAAAATAGCAAATTGTGCCGGATTGCAGCATCCTGTAAATCCTTCAGTTTTGAAACTTGCAACTCCCCACGAAGTACGAAGAGAACCATCGGAATTGTAATTTTCGAGACTGTGCCGACCAGTATTAGCCACCCATAAAAGTCCATTGCCATCCAAAGCCAAATCGAAATATGGACTTGGAAGTATATATCCTGGGACACGAAGATGTTCGTCTTTCTCACCAATTTTACTCAACATCTGGCCTGAAGTATTGCAGTGGTAAACAATCCGGTTACCGGCATCGGCAACATAAACATCTTCGCCCGAAACCGCCAGAGATGTGATTACAGAACGGTCGCCAAACGAATTCCAACGCCTGAGCAAAATTCCGTTCGAATCGAACAAGGCCACCGAATGACGCGTCCCAACCCAGATTTCGTTGTTGGCAGCAATTGTTACGCAGCTGGCCGTATCCGGAAGTTCCTTCCGGAGAAATTCTTTTCCGGAGTAATCGTATTTCAGAAGCAGTTTTTCGGTCACCACAATGATTTGCTTTCCGGAAACTGCAATTCCTGCGGGCAAACCAGCTTCTACAGGAAAAGATTTCGTTTCATGAAAAAGGATGGTTGTTGAATCCACTTTCCGAAATTCATCCACATTGTATTCATACGGATTTTCGATATTTTTACCGGCTTTATTTCCTATGAAATCCTTGCCGATAATGACAATGATTGCTACAGCAAGAACAATCAATACGATATTTACAAGTTTACGATTCATAATTTTATTGACTTACATTTATACAATACATGGTTTTCGAATCACGTAACAGTAATCGTCCATCGGCGATGGCCATCGGCGCCCAGGCATCCTGTCCGTCGAACAGCTTTTTCTGTGCCAGCTGAATGTAATTTTTACTGTCAGGTTTAATCATAGTCAGCGTACCATCGTCGCTCAGAATGAACATTTTATTATCAGCTATGAGGTAAGGGCCAAGTCCAAAACGGCCATCCTTTCCTGAAGTCCATATCACTTTATTGACATCATTGGGATCTACACAGATCAGCTGGTTTCGCAGCGGACCAGCATCCTTTGGTTCGATAGCCAGCATAACACCATTCCAAACTACGGGAGTCTGCTGTTCACAGGCCATTCCGTCTTTCGGAAGATATTCCTTCAATACATCCACCTTATATTCTTCTCCTGAAGGAGTTACCTTGATCATCATACTTCCGGCACCATAACCGGCAGTTAAGAACACCTTTCCATCCGGAAAACAAACCGGAGCCGGAGCCACTACTGCATGATTCCATGCCGTTGATTTCCAGAGAATTTTACCCTCGTCGGCACCTTCAGCAGAAACGCCGACAACCGCACCAATGGCGCTGTACACATACATTTTCTTTCCATGCAAGGTCCATGGCATGATGGATGAGTGCGACATTTTAACTCCGCCCGGATTGGGAGTTTCCCACAAAACTTTCCCGGTAGCCAAATCAACTGCAATCATTACTGCACTGCCACCAGGTGCCAGAATAGCCTTGTTCCCATCGATCATCGGACACTGGCCTGTAAACCAAAGTGGCACTTCAGTTTTGTATTTCTGAACCATATCGAGTCCCCAGACTAAATCGCCCGATTCGCGTTTAACGCACATGACATGGCAACGTGGGCCAACAGTGAGCACATAATTGGCAGTAACTGCCGGCACTGTTCGCGACATTCCATGATTCCGTTTCAGTTTGACTTTGTAGGAACGCCTCCAAAGTTCCGTTCCATCTTCCAGCGAAAAACAACGCAAAGCATCTTCACGCTTAGTTTCATTGTAGTCCATCAGGTAAACTTTTCCTTCGTAAATAGCCGGACCGGCATGACCTTCACCCAATTCAACCGACCATAAAATTTCAGGCTGATTACCAGTCCATGAGCTCTTTAGCTGAATTGAATTTTTACAGATATTATCAAAATCAGCGCCCCGAAAGTGTGTCCAGGTTCCTTTCAGGTTGGTTTGCGATGTGCCAAACAATTTGAATTTTTCGCCAATGTTAACCGCTTCATTAACCGTTGCCGAGTCTGAACCACGGTTATCAGCTCCCGGATTACTTTCGGTAAACTTGCTCGTTGGATCTCTCATCATCCACCAGAGAAACAGAACCACTATAATTGTTCCAACCGCCCACAATATGTATTTGATGTATTTTTCCAAGATTCGTAAATTTCCTAATAAAATTTCATTTTTTATCGCAAAATCCGTTCCGACCGAAAGAACGCCAAAGCTTTTTTCCGCTTCATTTCGCGGACGGATTGATCGGATACGTTTCTTTCCCCGGGGTGGCGCTCGTTCCTCACTTACCCCGGGCTATTCATATATCACCCTTTCAGTGTGAAAATACCTAATTTCTCAGGTTATAGACTGCCAAATACTCACCGTGACGCACCAGCAATTTTCCGTCATAAATAGTTGGATGTGCCAGGTGTGGTCCTTCTCCTTTTTTTATTCTGAATGAACTTACTATTTCAAACTTGTCAGGATTTGGCTTTACCAAAGCCAGATTGCCGTGCTTTATCTCATAACAATACAGTAGTCCGTCAGCAGAAATGATAGGTCCATTGTTGAACCATTTAGTCTCATACATGGTTTTCCCGGTTTTCCAGTCTACACACATCCAATTTCCTGCATTATCGTTTAACCAGTTCGATCCAAACAGATAGTCTCCAACTTTTACCACTCCTCCAATAAAATTATCAAAATCAGGATTGGTCCATTTGAGTAGAACGGAACGTCCATCGTCTGCCAGACTCAACATGATTGCCGGATGATTGTATCCGCTGGTTATAAAGATTTCGTTGTTATAATAAAGCGGAGTATTGGTGTTGGCACCGACACCAATTGATCCGGTATGATATTGAATGATGTTAAAAGTCCACACAATTTCACCATTTTCGATGTTGATAGCCATCAAATCCTTTGCTGTTTGAGCCAGCAAAAGGTGAAGTCCGGCCTTTTCAATGATTACAGATGAGGCATAAGCACGTGTACCGCCAAGACTCTTCGTTTTCCAGAGTACTTTACCGTTCAACTTATCCAATGCAATCACCGATGTTTCCTCTCCACCGGTGACATAAAAAACGGCCTTGTCAGAAATGGCCAGCGATTCGGCAATACCCCAGGAATGCGGCGCACCTTTAAACTCAGTTTGTGCATCGATGGTCCAGATTAGTTTTCCGGAAACTGCATCAACACAAGCTACCTGCCCCATTCCACTGACAATATAAATGCAGTTATTCTCAATTGTTGGTGTACAGCGGTTTTCAGGAAAAGCTTGTTTCCAGGACCGTCCAAAAACCGTTTCCCAATTTTTCTTTCCATTCATCTCATAGGAAGAAACGACATCCATAGTGTCCCTGTTTCCACAAACATAAATGGTGTTCTTGTATATTACTGGTGATGAAAAACCTTTCCCGATATCCTTTAACTCCAGCAGAAGCTGGGGTCCGTTTTCAGGCCAGCTTTTCAGGAGATTTATATCGGGATATATTCCTGTTCGGTTAGTACCTCTCCATTCGACCACATCCTGCGGAAAAAGGTTTCCACAAAAGATGAAAGTCAGCAATAAAAAGGTGAGTCTCCTCATTATTTTTAGATTAATTAAGCTTTAATGTTGTAAACAAACAATACTTCACCGTGGCGCAAATACAGTTTGCCGTTTGCAATATACGGATGCGACCAGAAAGGCCCTGATCCACCCTGCAATTTAAATGAACTTACCACGTCAAATTTATCAGGATTTGGTTTTACCAAAGCAACTGTTCCTGATTTCTCTTCCAAAATATAAAATAAGCCGTCAGCATAAACCAAAGCGCCTTTGGTAAGCCATTCTGTTTCGTATTTTACTTCGCCGGTATTCCAGTTCATGCAAATCCATTTTCCTTTACTATTGCTGATCCAATTCGATCCATAAATGAACCCGTCCAATTCGATGAGACCATGATGGTGATTATCGAGAACCATATTGCTCCATTTTTCGGTAACTGCAGTTCCTTCCTCATTCATTTCAATCATTACATTTCGGTAATCGTAACCCATAGAAATAAAAATATCTCGTCCCTTAAAAACCGGAGTGTTGGCCCAGATCAGACCGGGTTGATCCCATTTATCGCCATCCCAGTATTTGAAAGTCCAAACCACTTTTCCGGTTGCCGGTTCGAGGGCAATCAGATGAGTACCAGTGGCAGCCAAAATATACCTGAATTGTTTGTATTCATATATTATTGGAGAAACATAACAACGTGGTCCGCCAACCGATTCGCTTTGCCAAATAAGCTTTCCGGTCATTTTATCGAGAGCAACAATAGAGGTTGTTTGTCCTCCCGGAGAGCAAATGACTTTATCGTCAACAATCAGCGGTGATTCTGAAACTCCCCAAATATGCCATTCAGAATGATAATCCTTATCGACATTAACTTTCCAGCGGATTACTCCATCAGCTACATTCAGGCAAACCAGTTCTCCGGTACCACTTATGATATAAATCCGGTCGTTTTCTACCGTTGGAGTGCTGCGGGTTTCAGGAAAAGATTTGGTCCATGATCGTCCATAGGCTACTTTCCATTTGATTTGTCCATCCGGAGTAATGCACGAAAGGTAATCCAAGGTATCTATCATTCCAGTGGCAAAAATATTCTGATCGGCAGCAACTACTGAAGAGTATCCTTTGCCAATTCCTTCCACTTTCATGATCAATTGGGGGCCGTCTTTCGGCCAATTTTGCAGTAAGCCTGTATCCGGAAATTTACCATCGCGTTGTGGGCCGCGCCATTGAACAGGCTGTGCGACTGCAATGAAAACGAGTAAGAGGAGAGCAAAAGATAGATTTAATTGTTTCATATTTAATTGGTTAATGTATTTTATAAACCCAGAAATCAATTTTCCTGAGCTTGGTTAATTTCTATTTTAGAACTTCAAGTAAGCTCAACAATTCTCCCGTTTCAACAACTGATGCAAATTCATCTATCAGACTGGCTATTGCAGTTTCATGAATAATTTCTGCCGAAAACAGCTGCCCATTCTTACCTTTTTTACAAAAAGTAGCTGTCGCATCTTCAACCAGAAAAGTATTGAAGCCGAAATTTCCGGCCATTCTCACTGTGGTAGAAACACATTGATCAGTCGTGAGACCGGCAATAACCAGCATTTTAATATGATCAAAATCAAGCAGTTCTTTCAGATTGGTTCCAATAAAAGCGCTATTCACATTTTTCCTGATTACTGTTTCTCCCTCAGCTGGTGCTACAATATCCATAAATTCATTACCTGGCCGGCCTTCAGCAAGCCTGGATTCAGGATTTGATGAGCAATGTTTAATGTGAAAAACAGGCCATGATTTCAATCTCCAAAATGCAAGTAATTTACCGGCATTGATTTCCGCTTCAGGATTATTCCGTTGACCACCCCAATATTCCAGATCGTCAAACCCCTTTTGAAGGTCAATTAACAGCAGTGCCGGACGGTCTTTTTCAGAAACGATCATTCTTATAAAATATAAATTTACTGGAAATCAGGATTGTAGGAATGTCCTTTGCCTGCTAATTATTCCGAAATCTGATAAGCTATTAATGTATTTCCGTGCCGGACATAGAGAATTCCCTTGTCAATCACCGGGTGCGCCCAATGTTGTTCGGTACCCAAAGCAACTTTGGCTTTACTGATTACTTTTAATCCGGAAGGATTGGCATCGGCCAGAAACAAATCGCCTTTTTCAGAATAACCGATCAATTTATTATTGGCAGCAATGGTAACTCCTTTTGCCATTTCGGTGGAGGAATATTTCACTTCACCGCTTTTCCAATCGATACATTGCCAGCTGCGATCTTTGTCACCCGATCCGTAAATAAAACCGTTGATTAATACGGCTCCGCCAATGCGACTATCGAAGCTTTTTACATCCCTTTCTTTGGTAACAGAACTTCCATCAGGACTAAGGATCAGCATTTCAGCACCTTGTCCGTAACCACTGAAAACAAAAATTTTACCTTCAGAATAAATCGGAGTATTCGGGTGAACTGCCCAATCATTCGGATGTTCTGAATTCCATAGTAATTTTCCTGTTGTGGCATCAATACCCACCACATGGCTGGCAGTGTGAGTTACCAGCAACTGACGTGCCGGTAATTTGATCAGAAGTGGAGAACAATAAGCCGATAATTCACCCAATCCTGGACAACTCCATATTGTTGCTCCTGTCATGCGATTTAGTGCCACCACATTGTTAATTTTTCCGCCGGGAGTACAATACAATTTATCACCGTCGACCAGCAACGATTCGGTATAACCCCACTGAATATTAGATCCATCCATCTGGGTGATGAAATCTTTTTCCCACGCTGGTTTTCCGGTTTTGAGATTGAGACAGGTTATTTTTCCATTTCCGTTAAACAAATACGCCAGTTCGCCAACAATCGTCGGGGTTGAGCGCACGCCACGATAGCTTGCATCTACAAATTCTTTTCCGTATTTGGATTGCTGAAGTTCTTTTCCATTTAAATCAAGTTCAAACAATACCGCCTCACCATCAACCATTCCATTGACATAAATTTTGTTGTTGGCAAATACCGGTGAAGAAAATCCTTGTCCCAAACCATCATGCGACCACAAGATTTTTGGACCATCGGAAGGCCAGGCAGCTAACAATTTGTCGACAGGGTAAACTCCTGATGAATTTACACCACGCCATTTTGTTGGTTCCTGAGCATTTGATAACTGAAGAAACGCAACGAAAAGAAATACAAATACAAAAATAGTCTTCATTGGTTATTGGTTAAATTGTTTGTCGTAAAAGTATCAAGCTTCAATCAGTATTCCAACATGATATGGAATTTAATCGCTTTCTAAATAATAAGATTCATTAACAATTTAATCTGGAGAAGAATTAATTCATCGAACTATTTATCAGCACGTTACAGTAAAAAAGGTATTAAATGATAAATATCATGGAATACGGCTTTGATTAATATAATTACAGAAGATACTGAAGCTAAATGTAGAAACGTTTTTTTAAAGCAGAAAAAGGCAGATTTTGAGAGTCATCTAAAAGTAGATAGCTTTAAGTAAAACATGAGAAGCTGAAGAATTATTTTCTAATTTTTTGTTTCAAAGAAGCAGATTGAATTTTTTTCAAATCTTTGACAAACAACACGATAAACGATTCGTATGTTTTAAGATTTTCGATCATCCTGTGGTGGTATTTCATAATAAAAATACGGAGATCTTCTTCGTAATAAATATTCAGCAATTCATCCAGAAACTCCCAACGTTTATTTTCAAACCAATATTCATCACGCAGTGACCTGCGGTCGCCATACTTCTCAAAGTATTCGAAGTATAATCTTTTTGAACCCTTAACTGACAGATCGGCCTTTAGTCTGCCCATTGCTTCAGAATATCCTCGCAAGAGATGCCAGTATCGACTCAGATTGTCAGAAAATTCAATCAGGTATTTGAAATCAGTAAGTGTTTTGTAAAACAGATCGAAATTGCCAACCAACAAATAGGATTCAAGAATTTCAAGCTTAACTGGAGTTGATCGTATAACCTCCGTGAAGAATTCATCCGAATGCATAGCTGCTATATGCTGATCGTTTTCAACCTGAAATGATGCATCGAAAAATTCTTTAAATGACTGGGCTGTGTTCATCCTTTTATAAAATCCTTTTTATATCTGATTCAAAGGAAATAAAATTTCCATTCATTCATCAGACCAGTTTCTAAACCATAGGTATGAACTATCAATCCACGATTCTGAATGAGCGAATGGCTTTTCCGGAAATTAAAATCAGGCTGAAAATTGGATTTTTGAATTTTTCTTTTACCCGGTTTACCGTGGTTCGAACGTCATTAAATCATCGAGGATAAAAGCAATTTTGCTGTAGGAGTATTTATGAACCAGGAACGAATGGTTTGAATTCTGATCAGGATTCCACTCATCCGAACCATCCGGATGACAAATAAAAGTTCCATTACCGATTACATAGAAATAATCTTCCGGATTCCGGACAGCACATAAAACCGCTGTGAGATCCCAGGAATTTCGGTTGATCGATTGCCTCTTTTCATAGTTCGATAAACAATATTTGTAGGCCCAGTGAACCGGGCTATTTGTACTTCCTTCAGTCGCTATTTTATGGCCTGTCATGATTTTTACTCCGATTTCAAAACCGCTGAAAAGGATCGGCGTTGGCCAGTTTTTAATCACATCGATTGAAGCTGAGACATGTTGATTGATATTAAACTCATTTCCTTCGGGAAATCCACCAGCCATTGCCACCCATTTTTTCACTTTCCGGGCAACCAGTTCTCTGCCGCTGAGTGGACTGAATTGGTCTGGCTTTGATTGAAGCAATGCTGATAAATTGGAAAGAAATCCAACGGTAACAATGACCACGCTTTTATTTTTCTGACTTGCCAGAACTTTCCGGTAAACCTCGGTTGCTGAAGGATAATCCTTGTTGGTTTTGATTTTCGGAAGGTACTTTACCACCAAAGAATCGTTCCAGTGATTTGGACAAGAAAAAGATGGTGCATCCGAATCTGGAACACCAATTGGAATTTCAGGATGACCAAAATAGCAGTTGAAAACCTCCAGTGTCGGACCAATGAAAGGATATCCATCGCTTGCTACAGTGGCCAGAATCTGGCATTCGCCTTTTGCAGCAAGCGCATGCAAAATGGTGATAGCACCAACATCGTCAAAGTCAGGTCCCATATCGGTATCGAAAATGATTTTAGCCGGTTCAACAGGTTTTTGACCAAAACTCTGTTGCTGAAATCCGCAGAGCAAAATGAAAGCAAGTATTAGTATTGAACTGTTATTCATTGCTCGATGGTTGAATGGTTAAATGATTGACAGTGTGCCTTTTTATTTTCCTTTTCACTTATTCCTGTTTCCCTTTCCTGATATGCTATTTCTGAAACGAAAACTTAAAGTTGTCACTGATTTTATCAGCTGTTTTAAATACCAGTATTTCGTTGATATAAACATTGGCAGCCAATGCTTCTGGACGCTTTTCTCCTTTTACTACGACCTTGATGGTGTGTTTACCTACCGGCAGATTGGTAATATGGAACAAATCCATATTTTCGTGTTGCTGATTGGCAAAATTAAAGTAACAGTCAATGGTTCGTTTAAACCCGCCATCCACAAATACATCAGCTTTACCGCAATCTTTGAACCAGTTTCCAACCAATGAAACTCCTGTACCTTCAAACTCAAAACTTAATTCATCATTAGCCGTCGCGCTATAAACTGCCTGTGAAGTAAATTCAACCTTTGTAGTATCCTTAGGTTTGGTGCTATTTACCCAGTTTCCTTTTTTTGAAACACTCTTTTCGGACACATTAATTCTTTTGTCAAAAACAAGTTTCGGGAATGCAACTTCCAAGGCAAATGCCTGAGGTTCCTGAACCCTAATTTTCAGTTCCTTATCAGTTGATTCTCCACCATTTTCAACAGCCAGTTTTTGAGCGTACTGAAAAGATTTATCCACCGCTTTATTGAATGAATAGTTGGTATTGACAAAAATGGTATCGCCCATTGCTTTAACTGCGTCCCGGTATTCAACGGGCAGCGCGGAAAATCCTTTAATCACACCAAGAAGTGCCATGGCATTCGACGGATTACAATCCGAGTCCTGTCCGCAACGCGCGGTAATTTCCAATGTTTTTCCGGGATCGCCATCGCCATAAAGCAAACCGGTCACGATAAATGCTCCATTGAGTTTGGCATCGATATTAAACTTTGAACCTGCTCCGCAAATCTGTTCTTTGCCCCATTTGGCTTCGAGTTCGGCCCACGCTGCCCGCCAATCTGCCGGATAATGATGATGAAGTAAAATCACATCTTTGACGATCTTCGAATAATCACTTTCTGCCGGAATAGAGAGTAATGCCTGATCAATTATTTTTGAAATGTCATTCTCAAAATAAGCAGCAGAATAAAGTGCTCCAACGAAAATGCCACCATAAACGCCATCACCAAAATTCATGATATGGCCAATTTTATCAGCTATTTTGTTGGCCGTTTGAGGCATTCCGGGACACATGAACCCAATGTAGTCGGCTTCAATCTGGAAGTCAATATCATCAGCATGAATATTATAATCAGGATGTCCGGACTGCGGAGGAAAAATACTGTCATAGAAGTTTTTTCGGGCCTGAACATTGGCGTGCCACAATTGGAAACCCGCCTTGGCAAATATCTCCTGAAATTTCTTTGCCGGAGCATCGATACCGTATTTATCCATCGCCATTAAAAACGACAATTGGACATAAATATCATCTTGCCATTTTGATCCTTTCACATCAGCAGGAATCCAGTTGATCGGTTCTTCAAAGGTTTTACCCTGAGCCCTGAATTCTGTTGGCGCACCGTAAGTTACTCCGATCATTTTCCCAGCCCATCCTCCGGCAATTTTATCCTTCAGAATTTCATTGGAGATTGTACGCGTTTCAACAGTTTGTTTGGATGAACATGAGAATAATAAAACCAGGGCAGGAATGAATAGGATATACAAGCACTTTTTCATAGTTAGGTTGATTAGGATTGATAATTTGAAAATCTCCAGAATGGTTATCCTGTCTATGCTTTAATGGATTTAGAAATACCTGGAAACTTTCGATTTGTATTTCTCAAATTCATCACCAAACTCAGCTTTCAGGTATTTTTCTTCACCCAAAATAATGAAATGATGAACAATCATTCCATAGATCATGACAACCAATAATAAGATGCTGGGAAGATAAAGAAAAGTTGCCGTATTCAAAAATATAAAACTGGCATACATCGGATTTCGGCTGATACGATATATACCGCTGGTGCGCAATTCATGCTTGCCCGTGGGAAGGCCGATATGGGTTATAATTCCCATTGAAAGATAGGCAGGAACCAGGATCAGATTGGCAGGAATCAGTAATACAGCAGCCAGAAGTTTCTGAACTTCAGGAATCTGGTCCTGAATCAGAAAAGGCACCTGATTCCGGAGTTCCGGAAATAAAGTAATCGTTGCAAAAAGTGCCCAAACGAAAAAAAGCAAAAACTTACCGGTATAAAAAAACATCGGTTGTATGGTTGGTTTGCCCATGGCATATTTTCCATTTCGGGCCAGAAATGCCCCCAATATCAAGGTTGCCAGAATAGGCAAACTGATCAGAAAAGCCAAAATGTAATTAATCCAGTTCATTAAACTGCTCCTTTATACTGATAGCCAAGTTCATTCACAACATGCTCAATTTCAGTATAATTAATTTTAGAACCTCTGATTTTTACCTGAGAAGTATTTTTGTCTGCAACAACTTCGTCAATACCATCCAGTTTCGAAAGGTTGCGGTTAATACTGGCTTCGCAATGCGAGCAGGTCATGCCTTCTACCTTGATTGTTTGAAATTTTTCTTGTGTCATTTTTCTGTTTTTTTGGAATCGTTCAATAAAATATCCTGAAATAATTGAGCTTATTAAGATTACTGATGAAGTTATGCCAACCCATTGAGGTAGCATTTCGTGAGCCATTCCATCGCCGTGATTATGCGTCATTTTACTCAGGATGAAATCAGCCGGAATCAACCAGTTGGTCAGTAATCCGAAAAAAACTGCACCGCCAATGATCGAACCCAGGTAAATAAAAAGTGATTTCTTTCCCATTGTTTTTCCGATCACAGTAATGGTGGCCACATTCGTAGCCGGACCTGCCATCATAAAAACAAGGGCAGCACCGGGCGAAACACCTTTCATCAGGAGAACCGCTGCAATTGGTATCGAACCGGTTGCACAAATATAAAGCGGAACCGAAGCAGCCAAAACTACCAGTATTTCGATCAGACCATAGCCTTTGAACATGGTAAAAAATCCATCTGGCAAAAGCACTGATAAGAGGGTTGCAGCAAGGAATCCAAGTAAAAGCCATTTGGCAATATCCTGAAGTAATTCGACGAAAGCATAATTGGCTGCGCGGATCAAGGAATGTGTTTCTCTTTTGGGAGGAGTACTACAGCCACAGTCATCCTCTTCACACACTGATTCCGATTTTTTAACATCCAACTTCAAACCGACAAACCTGGAATTGATGACTGGTTCCGGTTTTGGTTTTTCTTTCATCAGCCAATTGGTCAGAATACCGCCTAAAATTCCGGTACTAAAAGCAACGAGAGGCCGAATGATAGCAAATGGCCAGCCTAACATGGCATAGGTTGCAAAAATGGAATCGACTCCAGTTTGTGGAGTTGAAATCAGGAATGAATTGACCGCCCCTTTTGATGCTCCGTTCTTATAAAAAGAAATGCCTGTCGGAATTACTCCACAAGAGCACAATGGCAATGGCACACCCAAAACAGACGCATTGACTGCCGATTTGAAATTTGGCTTTCCTAAATACCGATCGATGTGTTTTTGAGGGAAATAGACTTTAAGTAAACCGGCAAATACCAATCCGAAGAGCAGCCAGGGCGCCATTTCGTTAAACATGGTTACTAATTCAAGAATGTATTTTTGTGCAAAATCCATAGACTATTCCTCCCGGAAAATTCAAGTTAAGCTAACTACTTATTCAGTGTAAAAGTAGCATAAAATAATATATACAGGTATCTGTATATATTATTTTCAAATTTAACAAGTCCAGGCTTGAGAACAAAAAGTTGCTGTTTTGAGCCATCATCCGATATTCGATAAATTCCATTAAACAAAACGAGGTCGCCCTTTTGGACGACCTCGTTTATAGATCAAAAGTATTTACTATCCCTTAATCGCCGCTTCGCAAGCAGATTTTAATTGCTTGGCCGTTGCATTATTTGCATCGTATCCTAAGGCCTTTTCAACCAATGGCAATGCTTTCTTGAACGCTTCAACAGCTTGTTTTTCAGCGAGTTTTTGTTCTTCGCCGGTTTTCAATTTACCTGCAGTAATCTGTTCGTTAACTTTTGTCATTATTTCACTTCCTTTCGAATAGAAAACAGTAGCTTCTTTCACATAATAGGAAGCCAGTTTGCCTTTCACCTTCACATCTTCAGGGGAAATAGTCAATGCTGACTGAAGAGTTTTCAGGCTTTCTGCATCATTCTTTGTCAGTCTGTAAACTTCAGCTTTATAAAGTAATGAATTCACTTTTTTGTAATTCATCAAAATAGCCTGATCAAAATATTTCAAGGCTTTTTCGTAGTTTTTAGCGCTGATGCCACAAATCCCCATATTGTAAATCATGGAGGTATCAGCAACTGGTTTGTCGCCCCATTTTAGCAATGCTTGCTCGTAAAGATCAAGAGCTTTTGGGTAATCTTTGATCTTGATGGCTGCGTTTCCTTCGTTTTTCAAATCAGCAAAGGTTTTCTCAACCACCTGAGCATTCACAACCAAAACACTCATACACATAATAAACACATAAAATAATCGCTTCATATTCATCTTTTTAAAGGTTTCTAACTTGGGTTTTTATTTAAAATATAAAATAAATCGAAGCCAAAAATAGTAATTAACTTCAAAAATCCTAATCGTATGAATTAAGATTAAAAAAAATTAACAATTTAAGGATTGAACATATCCGGCGTAAAATAGCCCAGAATACTTCTTGCCATAACTATCCCGGATTTAGCTTCCTGGTTCTCCGGATTAATTTCGAGTACCGCAGAATAGTCATTCATTGCATCTCCCCACTTTTGCATTTTATAATAAATGCGGCCGCGAAGCAGAAGCGGATGGAAATCAGAAGTATCTTCCAAAATCAATGCATCCAGCATTTCCAGAGCTTTAATCAACTCATTTTGTTCAACCAATTGTTTCGCTTCAGTCAGGTCCATTCTTTCCTTTTTTTCGGATTTTTTTTCCTTTTTCGCTTTGGCTTATTCCTAAAATTAATCGGCTCTTGAGACCGAAACAACGCCGTTGATTCCTTTCAGTTTATTCATCAAGAAGTCCAGATGTTCGAGTCCATTCACAAATACACGCAAGGTTCCGTCGAACGCACCGTTGTTTGAGTCGATATTTATAGATCGCATCTGAACGCCGATATCTTTCGATATGACATGCGAAATCTGGCCCACGATATTGATCTCATCGGTACCTGATATCCGGACGATCGCCTGAAATGAAGTTTTCTTTTTGGTATCCTGCCATCTGGCTTTGATGAACCGATATGGATACCGCTCGATCATTTGTGGTGCATTCGGACAACTTGCCCGATGAATTTTTATTCCTTCGCTGATGGTAACAAATCCAAAGATATCGTCACCAAAAATTGGGTTACAGCACGGTGCCAGTTTGTAGATTACATTTTTGAGGTTGTTGTCAATCACCAGGTAATCGTCACCAGCCGAAAAATCGAGCTCCTGAACTTTGTCTTTCGGCAAAACTTCAGCAACCATTTGTTTGGCTGAAACCTCTTTTTTCTCAACCAGTATCTCCTTAATATCAAGCGGATCTATCTTTCCGATCGAAACATTATAGTACAGATCCTGGGCAAGTTTAAGTTTAAAATGCTTCAGTATTTTTCGGATACTCTCGTCGTTATACTCAATTTTCCAGTTCTTGACCTTTCGCAGCAGAATTTCCTTTCCATTCTCAGCTTCCCGTTTGACCTCTTCGTTCAGACTGGCTTTGATCCGGTTTTTAGCTTTAGATGTAACCACAAAATCGAGCCAATCCAGTTTTGGCCGCTGATGATTGGCCGTATCAACCGAAATCTGATCGCCATTCTGCAACTTGTGCCGCAAGGTTACATTTTTGCCATTCACTTTTCCACCCACACAGCGGTCGCCGACACCTGAATGAACATCATAAGCAAAATCAAGCAAAGTTGCACCGGCTACCAATTTGCGTAAATCGCCCTTTGGTGTGAATACAAAGATTTCATCGGCATAAACATTCATTTTGAAATCGTCGATAAAATCAACCATATTCAGCTCCGGATTCTCCAGAATTTCGCGCACATTGGCCAGCCATTTTTCCATGTCTGATGAGCCCGAACCACCTTTATATTTCCAATGGGCAGCTAATCCTTTTTCGGCAATTTCGTCCATCCTTCTGGTCCGGATCTGAACTTCAACCCATTTCTCATGAGGACCCAAAACAGTTGCATGTAGTGATTCATAACCGTTTGACTTGGGTATGGTTATCCAGTCGCGCATGCGTTTCGGATTCGACTGATACTCTTCGGTCACAATGGAATAGACTTGCCAGCAATCAGATTTCTCGTTGGCAAATTCCGAATTTAAGATCACGCGAATGGCAAACAAATCCATTACTTCATCAAATTCAACTTTTTGGGTTTGCATTTTCCGCCAGATGGAATTGATCGACTTGGTACGCGCTTTCATGTCGAATGAAAATCCGCGTGAAGTAAGCTTTTCTTCGATAGGTTTTACAAATTCAGCTACAAAACTGGCGCGCTCCCGATCGGTTTCTTTCAGCCGGATAGCAACTGCGTTGTAGGGCTCCGGGTTTTGGTATTTCAGGCACAAATCGAGCAACTCCGAATTGATATAATAGAGTCCCAATCGATGAGCAAGCGGTGCATAAAGGAAAGATGTTTCGACTGAAATTTTTATGCGGACCGCTTCAGATTGTGAGTCGAGATGTCGCATAACCTGCATCCTGTCAGCAATTTTCAACAGGATAACACGAACATCGCCAGCCATGGCAAGCATCAGTTTGCGGTAGTTCTCCGAATGAAGTTCAACTGTATCGGTACCCATGGTATTGATTTTGGCCATGCCTTCCAAAATTGAAGCAACCGCTTTTCCAAACCGGTTTTCAAGAACTTTGGAAGCTGAATCCTGATAAAAGACGTTGTGCAACAACGCTGCAATAACAGTTTCGGCTCCCAATCCAATTTCCTGAACCACTATTTGAGCAACCTCAATCGAATGAGCCACGATACTTTCTCCTGATTCCCAGCAAGTATCCCCAAACATTTCGCAAACCAGTGAATAAGCATCCGCAATTTTGGGATGATCTTTTTCAGGAATGCTGCTCTTGTATAGCTCATAAAAACCTGAAAATGCTTTTTCAATTTCTGTATTCATGATTGCCATTTAATTGATCTTTTTCATTTGTGTTGTGACACCTGTAAATGCTTACCCGTCATGCTGAACTTGTTTCAGCATCCCTTCCATAAAACTCTGAAACAAGTTCAGGGTGACTTGCTATGAATAGCTGACGTTGACATGATAATATTAATTCAATTTAATAACAAAAAAGGCCACCTCACGGCAGCCTTTTCACAAAATATATTTTGAAAAAATTTAAGCTACCGTATTTGGATCCACGAAGACCCGCTGGCCCAATTCACGATCCATCATAAAAATGCCATTACCTTGTCCATTAATGAGTTTTAGTGTTGACAGGATTTTCTCCACATTGGCTTCTTCTTCAACCTGTTCGTCAACAAACCACATCAGGAAATTCTGAGAGGCATGGTCACTGGCTGCGATTGCAACATTCATCAGATTATTGATCAGCGAGGTAACATGATTCTCGTGAGCCAGAGTCTTTTCATAAACATCAACAATTCCATCAAAATCAACCGGAACCTGCTCGATTGCTTTCAGCAAAACCTTTCCACCCCGACTGGCAACATAGTTGAAAAATTTAATCGAATGGGCTGATTCTTCCTGATACTGAACTTTCATCCAATGGGCAAAACCCGAAAGTCCCATGTTTTCAAAATAAGCAGCCATCGAGAGGTACATATAGGCCGAATAGGTTTCAGCATTGATCTGCTCATTCATTGCGTCTAATACTTCTTTCTTTATCATCGCTGTTCGATTTTGAATTGGTAATAAAAGTACAAAATTTTAAGATTCCATTATCCTGAAAACTCAAATTGCAATGTCAAAAAATTCGATTATTTCGGAAACCCTTAAAAATCAATCCTTAAAATCAAGGTTAAATTTTTGCTTGAGTTGGTACAACTCGGGATTTTTCTGCATCATCAGCTGCATTTTTTCCGAATCAGAATAAAAAATACGTGTTGCTTCCTGCTTTTCGATGCGCGTGACCAACTCTATTTCCGAATTTTGCAACTCTTTCCTTAGCCATGATATCAGTTCATATTTTACAAGCTTGATTTCTTCTTCCTGAACAGAATTGCCAATTTTCAGCAAGATCTGATTTCCTTCTGCTTTTTCAGGAACAATCGACAAAGTAGATTTCAAAATTGGACGATCGGTCAGCTGATCAACAAATTCGAGCCATTTTACAGCAAGTTGCTCGTTGGTAAAAGTTTCATCTAAATTTCTATAACCATCGGAACTCGTTTCCTCAACCTGATTTTCAATTTTCGTTTCGGGAATATTTCCGGCCATGGCATCCTTGATGGAAGGTGTGAAGGAGTTGCCTGTTTTTTTGATCGATTTGACAATCGATGCCTTTTCAATCGGCTCGAGACTAGTTGGTTGTGAAATTTCCTGATTTGGTTCTTGTGCTGAAACGCCAGCTATAGCAGGCTTTTCAGACTGTTCCTCCAGATTAAAAATTGGCAGAAGTGACAGGTCGACCGGCTCGTCAGCTATTTTTTTTTTAAGGTAAGTTGCGAAATTTTAATAATTGCCAGTTCAACGAGTAACCTTTTATTCTGACTTGCCTTGTACTGCAAATCGCATTCGCTGGCTATCTGCATTGCCCCGATCAGGAAATCATTTTCGCAACGGGCTGCCTGAATTTTGTATTTTTCTTTGATTTCGTTTCCAACTTCGAGAAGCTGAATGGTAATCGGATCTTTACAGACCATCACATCGCGGAAATGTGAACTCATACCGGTAATAAAGTGGTGACCATCAAATCCATGATCCAGTATTTCGTTGAAAATCAGTAAACTTCCGGAAATATCATTTTTCAGGAACAGGTCGACACAACGGAAATAATAATCGTAGTCGAGTACGTTGAGATTCGAAATTACATCTTTATAAGTCACTGTCCGGCCCGAAAAGCTTACAATCTGGTCAAATATCGACAAAGCATCGCGCATGGCACCATCGGCCTTTTGAGCGATCACATTCAGCGCTTCGCTTTCAACCGAAACATTTTCACTGGTTGCCACATGCAATAAATGGCTCGAAATATCGCCTATCCGGATTCGGTTAAAATCAAATATCTGGCAACGCGACAAAATTGTCGGGATTATTTTATGTTTTTCGGTAGTCGCCAAAATAAAAATGGCATGCTTGGGCGGTTCTTCCAGCGTTTTCAGAAATGCATTAAAAGCCTGTGATGACAACATGTGAACCTCATCGATAATATACACACTGTAATGTCCGATCTGCGGTGGAATCCTCACCTGATCGGTCAGGTTGCGGATATCGTCGACTGAATTATTCGAAGCGGCATCCAGTTCATGAATGTTGTAGGAGCGGTTTCCGTTGAAAGCCATGCACGATTCACACTCGTTGCACGATTCGATTTCAGCGGACAAATTCTGGCAATTGATGGTTTTGGCAAAAATACGGGCACAGGTTGTTTTCCCCACTCCGCGCGGCCCGCAAAATAAATAGGCGTGCGCAAGCTGGTTGTTTTTGATCGCATTTTTAAGTGTCGAGGTAATCGATGCCTGACCTACAACGGTCTGAAATGTATCGGGTCGGTACTTCCGTGCTGAAACAATAAAATTCTCCATAAAACCTAATGAATTGAACGACCAAATATACAAATTCTGGGGTAATGGCAAATTGAAACTTATTAACAGAAACTCAATAAAACTTTTGGCAGGCTAAGTTGTTTCATTTTCAATTCATCTAAAAACAGAAAAACATGAAAAAGCTCTCAATCATTTTTAGTCTAATTTTAATTTCCTCAATAGCATTCAGCCAGAAGTCGTTTTACGATTTTAAAGTGAAGGATATCGACGGAAAAGATTTCGATCTGTCGAGCCTGAAGGGGAAAAAGGTACTGGTGGTCAACACCGCTTCAAAATGCGGATTTACCCCGCAGTACAAGCAATTGGAAGAAGTTTACAAAACTTATGGTGGTGAAAAATTTACCATTATCGGTTTTCCGGCCAACAATTTCATGCACCAGGAACCTGGAACAAATAAGGAAATAGCTGAGTTTTGCGAAAAAAATTACGGCGTTACGTTCCAGATGATGTCGAAAATTTCGGTAAAAGGCGACGATATGGATCCTTTGTATAAATGGCTGACTACCAAAAGCGAAAATGGTGTACTGGATTCGGAAGTTGGATGGAATTTCCAGAAATACCTGATTGATGAAAAAGGCAATCTGGTCGATATGGTTTCCACGAGAGTCAAACCTGACGATGAAAAAATTGTAAGTTGGATTAAAAAATAGAATTTGGCGGATTGGTGATTGATGAAAAAGCGGTTTTCGTAAGAGGGCTGCTTTTTTTATGCATGCTGACCTTTGGAAAAAATGGTAGAGACGCACGGCCGTTCGTCTCTACCATATAATTTCCTAACTCCCAAACCTATACCCTATCCCCGATTCTGTAATCAGCAATTTGGGTTTGGTAGGTTCGTCCTCAATTTTCTTACGCAATTGAGCCACAAAGACACGCAGGTACTGAGTTTGCTCGATGTACCCCATTCCCCATATTTCTTTCAGAATATGCTTATGTGTCAGAACCCGACCTTCGTTTTTAGCCAGAAGAGCCAGAAGAGAAAATTCCGTAGAAGTAAGCTTTATTATTTCATTGTTTTTTCGGGCGATATGATTGGCCAAATCTACTTCAAGTGTCCCGAAAACAAGAAGTGAATTTTCGGGAGTTCCCTGATTTTGGCGAATGGCAGCCCTGATCCGGGCCAATAATTCACCGGTACGGAAAGGTTTAGTCAGGTAATCATTTGCACCTAAATCAAGTGCTTTCACAATATCGTCCTCCGAACTTCGGACCGAAAGTATGATGATCGATTTCTGATACCACTCGCGCAATTTCCCGAGGATTTCAAGTCCATCGGCATCAGGAAGACCCAGATCGAGAATAATCAGGATTGGAGTATGGCTTACAGCTTTTTGTATCCCTTCGTGACCGGATGAAGCCGAAAATATTTTGTACCCATTGGACGAAAGGGTTATTTCAAGCAAGCGCCGGATCTGGACTTCATCATCGATAATCAATATGGTTTCATTCTCGTTCATGAAAATTCGTTTATTCAATATTACTGATATCTGGGATTTTTGTGGGTATTTTAATGGTAAACTTAGCTCCGCCATTCAAGCGGTTTTCAGCAATAATAGTCCCATTGTGCGCTTCGACCATGCCTTTTACAATCGATAAACCCAAACCAGTTCCTCCGGCAACAGCCGATCCGCCGCGGTAAAACTTATTGAACAGCATGTGTAAATCGGAAACGGAAAAGCCCGGGCCACGATCCATGACCTGTATCATGAGGAAACCGCTGTCGTAAAAGAATTTCATGCGGATATTACTTCCTTCCGGAGCGTGTTGGGTTGCATTCAGCAGCAGATTATGAAGCACCTGTTCCATCAAACCAAAGTCAAGTTGCACGAGAGGCATCTCATCAGACAATACACAATGAATAGTAAATGGTTTTATTTCAACTGAAAGTGTCTGGACAACTTTATTGTATAAATCGTGCAAATCGCACCAGTCGATGCGCGGAGTTAGCCTGCCTGAATCGAGGCGCGACATATTCAGCAAATTCTCGATCAAACGATTAAGCCGAATTGCAGCGGTATTAATTTCCTGATGAAGAATAGTTCTGTTCTCTGCCGAATATTCCTGTGCCATCAAAGTATCCGAAGCACCCATGATAGTCGCTACCGGAATCCGCAGTTCATGCGAAATGGAGTTGAAAAGTGTTTTATACAATTTATCAGACTCTGTCAGGATATAAGCATTTCGAGCTGCATTGCGTAAAAATTCACGTTCAATTTTGCCTGAAATCTGAGGTAGAAATCCCTCCCAGAATTGTTCCTCGCCCTGGGTAAATACTTTCGAATGCTGCAATGCGATAACACCAACATTATCGTTGTTACCCTTCAACGGATAAAAAGTATAATCTCCCGACGGAAGCGTATCTGAAAATTTACCTGCTTTTGAAGAATGTCTGAAAGTCCATTCGGCAATACTGATCTCATTCCCCGAAAAACTAAACGATGTCTCATGCCTCACGCTGGTTTCAAGATTACCGGTTTCATCTTTTAACAAGACTGCACTTTCCAATCCAAAATATTTCCGGATATCATTAACTGCAAGATATAACACATCGTCAATTCCAGTAGCTGAAGAAAGTTCCTTAGCCAACTGGTACAAGGCATGTGTCCGCTCCTCCCTGATCCTGATTTTTTGCTCCTGATGCCTGACCCTCGAAGTTAGTACTCCGCTCAATAGTGCAATAAGGAAAAACATGGTCAACATTAGCAGATCTTCTGGTTTATCAACATGGAGAGTGTAAGAAGGTGGAATGAAAAAATAGTCCCAAATGATTGAGCTCAGGGTTGCGGCAAGTAGAATTGGTCCGGTCCCGAAGAAAAAAGCCAGGATCGAAACGACAAACAGCAAAGCAAACGAAACCACTTGATAACCAACAAATCCTTTGATTAGGAAACAAATACCAGCAGTAAGAACAATGGCAAGAATGGCCAAAAAATATTGATTGCTGGTTGAAGTGAATGAAGGCCGTGAAGCCTTATTCCTGAATTTATCGTCGATTTGGGTGTCGGAACCAAGAATATAAACATCAATATTACCGCTGTAACGAATCAGCCGGTTCACAAAATTCCCAAGTCTGAACATGGTGATCAGGTTCCGGACCCTGGGTTTTCCGATAATGATGTTTGTAATATTCTCTTTCTGTGCAAAATCAACAATCGCTTTAACTATATCCGTATTGGTAACAATGCGGAATGGTATTCCGAGTTGTTTCGCCAGGTTGATGTTCTTATCCAGATATTCATGTTCCTTTTCATTTAGTTCATGCGATGTTTCAACATAAATTGCCTGTATTTTGCCTCCCATCATGTCTGAAAGATTTTTGGCCCATCGCAGCAATTTGGTCGACTGACGGGTATAACCAACTGCAACCAGAAGATGAACCCCCGATTTCCAGGGTCCTCTGATTCGTTTCAGTTGCATGTAATCGTGCAATTGCCTGTCAACCCTGTCGGCCACAATGCGCAGAGCCATCTCGCGCAAAGCTGTAATGTTGCCCTTCCGGAAGAAATTCAGAACGGCTTCTTTTGATCGTTCAGGCGTATAAACTTTCCCTTCCGAAAGCCTTTGCAACAGTTCGTCGGGTGTCAAATCAACCAATTCGACCTCATCTGCAGTTTCAAAAACATCGTCCGGAAGGGTTTCCCGAACAATAATACCGGTAATTTGGGCAACTATTTCAGAACGGCTTTCCAGATGCTGAACATTGACCGTAGTATAAACATTTATTCCATTGTCGAGTATTTCCTGAACATCCTGATATCGTTTGATATGCCGGCTTCCGGGGGCATTGGTATGTGCCAGTTCATCGACCAATACGATTTGAGGTTTTCGGGTAATGATGGCATCCAGATCCATTTCATGAACCTGAGTCGTTTTGTAAGTATATTCTTTTCGTGGAATCAGTTCAAGACCTTCAACCAGGGATTCCGTCTCCTTGCGATGATGCGTTTCCACATATCCAATCAATATGTCAGCACCCTTCGATTTCTCGATTTGTGCTGCTTGCAACATGGTATATGTTTTACCAACTCCGGCACACATCCCGAAAAATATTTTCAATTTTCCACGTTTGCTCTTTTCCTCTTCATCTTTTAACGAAGCAAGCAAATCATCAGGATTCGGGCGGTTGTCGGTGAAATTCATAAACTATTTCGTATTTTCTATCTTTGAAATGACTTCTTCAGCCTCTGCTTCAACACTTTTTAGACGTGCCAGAACACTCTTCAACTCCTGTATATCGTTAAAGCTATCATCATTTTCCGAATCTTCCAAAAAATCCAATGTTATTTCCTGTTGACTTTGGCTCTGGCTTTGACCTTCGCTCAATTTTTCGGCCATTTGGTTAAATAGCAATGAGATTTCGTAAAATTCATCAATCCCATCGAAATAAAGCCTTTGACCGTAATTACTTGATACGATTTCCTTGATCCCATTGTATAATTGGAAAAACCGTTCATTAAAATAGGAAGAAAAGCTGTAAATAAAGCTCAATGCAATCAAGAAACAGATTGTACCCAAAATCGTCATTCCGGTTAATGCATTTTTTGATGAAACTTTAGCATCATCAGTTTTTACTTCAATGGCTTTACCATTCATTTGCGATAAGTCCAATATTTGACGGTGAAGATCGTCAAACTTTTTTTGCAGCAGAAGAACATTGTTGGCCTGTCCGGGCAATTCCATAAATTTTAAGACTGAGCCACTATATTCTTTAATTCCGGTTTCTATGCCGGAAGTAATTTTATCCTCACCAGGCTCTGTCAGGTTATTTTTCTCCAGTTGAAGCGACTCGTCAACAAAGACCAATTCCTTCCGGATTAATGAGTTGTCCGGCTTCCGGTTCTCCAAAAAACTTGTCGTAATTTCCTGATTAACATTCAGTAAACCTTCTGCCATTTCACGGGCATAGACTACTGACAAATAATTTTCTTTGAGGATTGCACTTGTTTTAGTGGATAGTTTGTTCAGGTAAAAACCCGAAAACACTAATAAAACGAGAATGATGATAAAAATGAACACCATTCCAACTCCAAATTTTGTACGGATTGAAAATTTCATTGCATTAAATTTTAAGTTACTCCAAACCAAATTTTAAACTTTACTCAATTTTTATCGGGAATATCACAATGGGAATACCGAATTTGAAAAACCGTTTCTGGATGCCAAAAATCGTATGGTTATGTAGCAATTGTGACATATAAAATGTCTTGGAGAACACCAGCTGACCACCAAAAAATGTTGGATTCGGGAGCAATGGCATGAGTTTTTTTACAATCATGTAAACTTCATCTACCGGGTCAGTTCCAATTGTCCATAAACTTTTACCATAGTATCCGAATTGATTGGCAATTTTTACATATTTCTTACCGTCTTCTTTTACTGACTTTTTGAAATGTTCAAGTTCCTCAGAACCTCTGTAAATCTTAGAGTTGATCACACCTACACGAACGAAGATGAAATTTTGGTAAACTCCTTTAAAGCTTTCATTGATCCTTAAATAGGTATGAAGACCAGTACCGCCATAGCCTTTTACCAATATAATTGCCGTTTTTGCTTCAGGATTAAACTTCACCGTTTCTGGTTCCTGGTGAGGGTCATAGGATGGCAATTGTTCCAATGCCACATGAAGATCGGAAATAGCATGTTGGCGAATCCGGTGCAAGCGAACTGTCGTTCTGAAGTAATGCTTTTTAATCCGAATGGCCAGGAAAACAAATACGCCAGTAATAATCAGGGTTATCCAACCACCTTCTTCGAATTTGATAATGGTTACTGAAATAAGAATAAACGAAGTCAATACAAAACCAATCCCATTGATCATCATCTTCCGTTTCCAGTGACCGAGCTTGCTGCGTTCTGTCCACCAGTGTTTGACCATGCCGAGTTGCGAAATGGAAAAGGTAATAAACACATTGATACTGTATAGAACTACCAAAAATGCGACGGAACCTCTCGAAATTAACATCAGTACAATGGCTGAAATACCCATCAGCATGACACCATTCATGGAAACCAGCCGGTCGCTGAGTGATGAGTATTTTTTGGGGAACCATTTGTCAACCGCCATGTTGGCCATGATCCGGGGACCATCAATGAATCCGGTTTGTGCAGCAACAAACAGCAAAGCCGCTTCCGAAACAAGTGTTGTCAGGATAAAACTTTTCGACCAAAAAGGGCTCCAGCTGGCCGTAACACTATCAAACAAAACGGCATTCAGCGTTTTATGTGAACTGATTTGAACGTTGTAAAGTGCATAAGCAACCATCAGTCCCATCACGATAAATGAAAGTGAAATAGCCATCAGGATCATCGTTCTTTTGGCGGTTTTTACCCGTGGCTGGCGCAGAATGGGCATTCCGTTGCTAACCGCTTCAATTCCGGTAAACGTTCCGGCTCCCATACTATAAGCTTTCAGAATAATGAAGAATGTACCCAGAAGTCCCTGTTCTGAAATAGACGAATGCAACTGACTGGTTGTTTCGTGCGACACCACCTGAAAATCATTAGCTTTAAGAAAGATTGCATATACAATGATAAAAATATGCGAAACGATAAACACCACAAAGATTGGCGTGAGCGATACTACCGACTCTTTGACACCGCGGAGGTTCAATAAAATAAGCAAACAAACGCCACCAACGGCAACACCCAACTTATAAATCTGCATCGATTCGGGGAAGAAACTAAAAAGCGCATCGGCTCCACTCGACACTGAAATCGTAATGGTAAGCACATAATCAATAATCAGGGCACAACCGGATATCATACCAACGGTTGGTGAAAGCAGCTTGCTGCCAACCAGGTATCCACCGCCACCTTGCGGAAAAAGCTTGATTATTTGAATGTAGCTTGAACTGATGATAAAAATGGTGAACACAGTACCCATTGCTACAAAAATAGCCAACATGGAATGTCCTTGTAAATTTCGGTATGCTTCTTCAGGACCGTAACAAGACGAAGATATTCCGTCGGCGCCCAAACCGATCCATGCAAAAAAAGCTACCAGAGATAGCTTATGAAAGAGTGAGGTATCTTGTAAAGTCTTTGCCTTACCGATGAAAATGTTTTTGATTTTTCCAATAATAGGAAACGTTTCTGCTGCATCTGTCATACTTATAATTCTCCTTATAATTCAGCTAAAATTGAATGTTCAAAGGAAAGCATGATCGTATAAGGGAAATATTAATAAAGGATGAGAAAGTATAAAGATTTTATAAAGATGAAATGTGATTTGAATTGGCCTCCTATTTTGTTACATAAAGGCGAACGGCAAAAAAAATCGCATATCAGATCAAAGATTATACCAGGTAGAGACGCACGGCCGTGCGTCTTTACAACATACAACTACCCGGCTATTTCAGTGCCTTCCGGTAAGTTTCAATTGCCCGAATCCTGGCATAAGCATGGTCAACCATGGGTTTCGGGTAGGCAGAAGTTCCATATTCCGGTACCCATTTCCGGATGTATTTGAAATCGTGATCAAACTTTTTGGTTTGCAGATCGGGACTAAAAACCCGGAAATACGGTGCGGCATCGCAACCCGAACCACTCGCCCATTGCCAGCCGCCGTTGTTGGAGGCGAGTTCGTAATCCAGCAGTTTCGATGCAAAATAGGCTTCGCCCCAGCGCCAGTCTATGAGCAAATGTTTGGTCAGGAAACTGGCAACGACCATACGAACCCGGTTGTGCATGTGTCCGGTTTGGTTGAGTTCGCGCATTCCGGCATCAACCAACGGATAACCGGTTTGTCCGTTGCACCAGCACTCAAACTCATTTTCGTTGTTCAGCCAGGGAATAAAATCATAGGCCGGTTTATACGACCTTGTGGCAACATGCGGAAAATGCCACAGAATATCCATATAGAAATTCCGCCAGATCAGTTCGTTCAGGAATATTTCGGAATGCATCCGGGCAAATTGAGTCAGTTTACGAATGGAAACAGTTCCGAACCGAAGGTGAATTCCCAATTTGCTGGTACCATTTTCAGCCGGATAATCGCGGGTCTGAGCATAATTTTCGATCAACAAATGATCAAACGATTTTTCAGGAAACGGTATGTTTTGAATCCGATAACCGATTTCCTGCAATTCAGGAAAATAATCGGATGGCAAGTGTTTCAGCTTATGTAAAAGCTTCTCGCTTTCATAAAACTGAATTTCACTGGTTGACAATTTTTCTTTCCATTTCCGGCTGTATGGTGTAAAAACAGAATAAGGTGATCCATCGGCTTTAACCACATCATTCTGATGAAAGATGATGTGATCTTTAAAACCCTGAAATTCAATTCCATTATCCTGAAGGATTTTGGCAACTTTTTGATCACGCGCCATAGAAGCCGGTTCGTAATCCGTATTTGTATAAACAGACTGAATGGAATATTTGGCTGCCAGCCGCCCGAAAACAATTTCCGGAGAGGAAAAATACACCTGCAAACTGCTGTTGTATTTCCGAAATTCGAGGTCAAGATCAGTCAAACAGCGATGGATAAAAGTTAGCCGCGCATCGTCTGGATTCGGGAACTGTGCCAGAATATCCGGATCGAATATAAATACAGGAACAACGGGCAATCCGGCGTTTAGCGCCTCAAAAAAACCATGATTATCGTCAACCCGCAAATCGCGGCGAAACCAAAAAACAGTTACTTTTTCCATGAGAACATTACTTTAATTTTATATCGCGACAATCAATATCTGGTTTGCGGCGCATGCAGTATAACTATTTCAAATAACAGGTTATGATGCGTCTTGTTTATTTTTCATTTATTCCACGGGTTTCGCTTCGATGCACCGTTCGGCTGAGCTCGCGTCGAAGCCCGCGGTTATTGAGATTTGACCCTTTCAGGGTCAGTTACTTTTCAAATGACATGCCTTGTTTCCGCTCCCTGAACCTGTCGAAGGGTGATTGTCGCCTCTCTCACGTTGCTGCAATAACAACTGCGGCGTGCATCATTTGAATAGCTTCCTGAACCGCTTTCGAAATATCGGTTTCCGGAAGATTTTTCAAATATCGTTCGGCTTCTTTCCGACGTGCACGGTCAGGAAAGATACGCGATAATAAATTGGTCTTGGAAGCCAGAACGGCTAAAATCAGCTGATCATCGGAGGAAACTCCGATTCCAATAGATGCCGATTCAACATTTTTTCGCAGGTTTTCAACCAATTCGCGATCCATCAGGAAAACTTTTTCATACGGAATAAACAGAAAGCGTTTTTCTTCAGTTCGAAGTACATTTTTCTGCACCAGGTTTCGAATAAAAAGCTTCCGAATTTTCCTTCCCCTCACATTAAAATAGGAAATCCAGTTTCTCAGTTTCCGGTCCTTTTGCCGAAGTCTGATTGGATTCAGAAAAAATTCAAAGATTTCGTCATTCTGAATCATCGGGTTTTGAAGATGAACCACTCCTTTTTCAATCGAAACGAGTTCAGATTTCATCAGTTCAACGAAAACCGATCCGGTTAGCGCCATACTCAAAGTGGATGAGGCACTCAGCAATATCCCGCCATTCTTCGGATTTACAGCCAAACAAAATAATTTTTCGCTTAATTTTAATGATCTGTCCATTTGGGTCGATTTGATTTTTTTTGTGTTCTTTTACACCTTTAAAATTACAACAAATCTGTTATGAAACGAGGTTTTGCAAGCGACAATAATTCAGGAATTCACCCTGACATTTTAAATGCACTTTCGGTGGCTAACGAAGGACATGAAGTGGGTTACGGAGGCGACAAATATACCGAAATGGCCATCAGCCGGTTCAGACAGGAATTTGGAGATCAGACCGATGTTTATTTTGTATTCAACGGAACCGGCGCCAATGTACTGAGCCTTTCAACGCTGACACACTCATTTCATTCGGTGATTTGTGCTGAAACTGCTCACATCCAGGTGGATGAATGTGGTGCTCCGGAAAAGTTTACCGGATGCAAATTACTTCCGGTCGAGACGATCAAGGGCAAAATCACTCCGGAAGGTATTTCCAAATATCTTCATGGCTTCGATTTTGAACATCATTCACAGCCAAAAGTGATATCCATTTCGCAGGTCAGCGAACTTGGAACTGTTTACACAGTTGATGAGATTCGGGCAATCACAACGCTTGCTCATGAGTTTGGACTTTTTGTTCACATGGATGGCGCCCGGATTGCCAATGCAGCAGTTGCGCTTAATTTGCCGTTTCGAACTTTTACAGTCGATGCCGGAGTGGATGTCCTTTCGTTTGGAGGCACCAAAAACGGAATGATGCAGGGCGAGGCCGTGTTGTTCTTCAATCCTGAATTGTCGAAAGATGCCAAATATCTGCGGAAACAGAGTATGCAACTGTATTCGAAAATGCGCTTTGTGAGCGCACAGTTCCTCGCCTATTTTGAGAACGATCTTTGGAAACAAAATGCCACACATTCGAACCGGATGGCTCAGCTTCTGGAGAAAGAAGTCAGGCAAATACCGGCCATTCAACTCACTCAGGAAGTGGAAGCCAATGGAGTTTTCGCCATTGTTCCTCCGGAAATCATCCCGCAACTTCAGGAGAAATATTTCTTTTACATGTGGGACGAACGCCGCTCCGAAGTTCGATGGATGACATCGTTCGACACTCAGGAAGAAGACATTTTGAATTTTGCAGCTCTCATTAAATCTTTGGTTTAAATGCCATTATTCGACTATTACCCCAGAAATTACGAACCTCACGATAAGGAAACCGAAAAGAAGATTTTCAAATACAGTCTTCTGATTCCTTTCGCGATTTTTGCTGTTTTCTGGGTCGTAAAACTAGTTGAAAATCTATATAACCTCGACCTGAGCAGTTTCGGAATTCTACCTTTGACGATCGAAGGTTTACCTGGAATCATCACTTCGCCATTTATCCATGGCAGTTACGATCATTTGTTATCCAATTCCATCCCGTTTCTAATCCTCACCTTTGCCCTTTTGTATTTTTACCGCCGACTGGCCTACCGCATCTTTTTTCTGATTTATTTTCTTTCCGGAATTTGCGTTTGGCTTGGAGGGCGCGAATCGTGGCACATCGGCGCAAGTGGTATTGTTTATGGTCTGGCATCCTTCCTCTTTTTCAGCGGAGTTTTCCGCAAAGATGCCAACCTGCTCACCATCGGCATCATCGTGGTTTTTCTCTACGGAAGTATGTTCTGGGGTATTTTCCCGATCAAACCCGAAATCTCATGGGAAAGCCATTTGTGGGGTGCGGCAAGCGGATTGATGCTGGCTTATTATTACCGCCACCAGGGACCGGTGCGGCCAGTTGCAAGCTGGGAAAATGAGCCGGAAGAAGAAGATTCGGATGATGAGGAATATAATGAGGAAGTATTACAGGAGGAACCAACTATTGCTGATGAAAAGGAAATTAGACATTAGTCATTTGGAAAGAGAAAAGTGAAAAGAGAATAATGAACTTTTCCCAATGACTAATGTCTGTTTTCCCCTTTCCTTATTGCTTTTTACTTTTCCCTAATGTGTCTATGTGGTTAAGTATACAAGAATTCATTCATCGAATCAAAGGATGTGAGAAAATATTCTAACTTTGCAACTCCTATTTAAAAAGGTTCTAAGACAATGATTAGCAGAAGAATAATCCGAATCAAGGTATTGCAAATACTGTACGCGTTCTTTACTTCACCTGAAACATCGATCAACAACACTGAAAAGGAACTGATTTTCAGTTTGCAAAAAACATACGATCTGTATCATTTTCTGATGGCACTCATCCTTGAGATTGACAAGTTTGCCCAGGATCGTATTGATCTGGGACTCAAAAAACACCGCCCCACAAGTTCCGATCTGGCCCCAAACACCCGTTTTGTTGAAAATCAGCTTATTAACCAGCTAAAAATCAATATCTCGCTCAATAAATATCTCGAAACTTCTAAATTAAGCTGGAGCGACAACGAAGAAATTATCCGAAAAATCTATGCTTCATTAATCGACCAGGAATTTTATCAGGAATACATGGCCGCTTCGGAAGTTAGCTATTCAGGCGACCGTAAATTAGTGGAAGAAATTTTCAAATTCCTCATTCTGGATAACGAGGAAATTGAGTCACTGCTTGAAGAACAGAGCATTTACTGGAATGATGACCTCGATTTTGTTGTAAGTATGATCCTGAAGACTTTCAAAAAATTCAAGGAAGACAGCGACGAACGGCAGGCATTGCTACCGATGTACAAAGACGATGAAGATCGGCAGTTTTCCAAAGACTTATACCGAAAAGTGATTCTGAATCACGCCGACAATGTAATATTGATCAAACAGCATACCGTAAACTGGGATATAGAGCGTATAGCATTCATTGACAATCTGATTCTTGAACTGGCATTAAGCGAATTCCTCTATTTTCCTTCCATTCCAACGAAAGTTACCATGAACGAATACATCGAACTTTCAAAATATTACAGCACCGAAAAAAGTCGCAATTTCATTAATGGAATTCTGGATAAAGCTTTGAAAGACTTGAAAAAAGACAATAAAATCATCAAGGCAGGACGTGGTTTAATTGGCGAAGCAGAAGAATGAAAGCAAGTTCAAAGTTTCAGGTTTCAAGTTTCGAGTTAAGCTCGTTCATTATCAATTTAGTAATGATTGGAGTCTTACTTTTTTCATGTCATTCAGGAACAAAAAAAGCTGAGTCGAATAGTGCCTCAGACGAATCCGGAGTTGCTAAATTTGTCTTTTCAGAAGAAATCCATAATTTTGGATCGCTCAAGGCCGGTGAAATTGTAGCTTTCACCTTTGTTTTCAGGAATGAAGGAACAAAGTCACTAATTATCAATGAAGTAGATTCTGGTTGCGGTTGCACACAGGTAAATATTCCGAACAAAACGATTGCTCCCGGGAAAGACGGACAAATTGAAGTCATTTACAATTCAGCCGGAGAAGTTGGGAGGCAACTGAAAACAATTACAATTAAATCAAACGCAGAACAGGCTCAAAAACAAATCTATATCAAAGCAAACGTAAGCAACGAGTTAATAGAAATATACAGTTAAACTAAATTCATATGCACATGAACTACTTATTAATGGGACAAACAGCACCAGGTGCTGCACCGGCAAATCCAATCATGACTTTCCTTCCGATGATTCTGGTCATCGTAGTATTTTACTTTTTCATGATCAGGCCTCAGATGAAAAAACAAAAAGAAGTTACCGCATTCCGCAACAGCCTTGCAAAAGGCGACAAAGTGGTTACAACCGGCGGAATCTATGGGAAAATTGTAGAAATGAAGGACAATACTGTATTGCTTCAGGTTGACGACAACGTAAAAATCAGGGTTGACAAAGCAGCACTGGTTAAAGACTTGTCAGACGCAACAGCACTAAAGTAGAAAAGTACATCATGAAATAGAGAAGGGCCGTCCCGAATACTCGGGATCGGCCCTTTTTATTTATCTTTGCTGCCGTGAAGACAAACTGGATCTATAAATTGTTGAAATACCTTAAAAAAGTATATTTCCGAAACGATAAGCGCGTTGCCGCCTACCTGATATGCGTAGCTATTGCAACAGTATTCTGGTTCCTGAATGCATTGAGCAAAACGTATACGGAAGATATCAATGTTCCGGTAAGTTATGTCAATTTCCCCAACAACAAAACACTGGCCAGTAAACCACCCGAACAGTTCGATCTGAAGATTGAAGCTCATGGGTTCACCATTCTGCGATACAAACTAAGTTTTTTCTTTATCCCACTCGAATTTAATGTCAACGAAATGACCCGTAACCGGATGACTGAGAGCAACAAGAACAGCTTTGCTTTTCCGTCCCGGCAGTTTCTCACCGAATTATCCTACCAAATGTCGAACGAGGTGAAAATACAGAGCATGAGTCCCGACACATTGTTTTTCAGATTCGATCAGATGGGGCAAAAACGAGTACGAGTCAAGCCGGTACTGAAAATTAATTTAAAGAAACAATTTGAAATTTCAGGTGATATTAAAATTTCGCCTGACTCGGTTTTGGTTCACGGACCACAATCAGTTCTTGATTCGCTTCGTTTTATTCCTACTGAAGCACTTCTCCTTGAAGGCGCTGATCAAACGATTAGCTCTCAATCAAGAATCAGTCCAATAAAAGGACTTTATTTTGAAACTCCATCCGTAAAAGTGAATATTCCCATCGAAGAGTACACCGAAGAACAACTTTCGGTTCCGGTAGTTGTGGCTAATCAACCACCTGATTTAAAAGTGAAACTGTTTCCTTCCAAAGTGAAAATTTCTTTTCAGGTGGGACTCAGCCGATTCTCTCAAATTCACCCTGAAGATTTTAAACTTACAGTATCGTACTCCGACATCAAGGAAGGGAAACTGCGACTAAAGATAAATCCTGAACTAAACCCCGCTTACATCTATGCTTTGAAAATTAACCCTGAAGAACTTGAATACCTTATAGAATCGCACGTGTCTCAGTAAATATTTTCAATTTTGCAAGTCAAAAGATATGTTTTATTCTCAGCGAACAAAATTACCTCATGATTAAAGTAGGAATTACCGGTGGAATAGGAAGCGGAAAAAGCACCGTATGTAAAGTTTTCAGAGTATTGGGCATTCCGGTTTTTGAATCCGATGAAATTGCCAGGCAACTTATGAATTCTGACCCGGAAACGTGTGTTCAGCTGATTGAATTGTTTGGAGCATCCGTTTACCTGCCCAATCAGATCATCGACCGAAAATATCTGGCTGGAATTGTTTTTAGTAATCCATCTTTACTGGCTCAATTGAATGGAATTGTTCACCCAAAAGTACGTGATGTATTTACAGCATGGTGCAAAATACAGCATTCACCTTATATTTTGCACGAATCAGCGATATTGTTCGAAAGTGGCTTTTACAAACTGATGGACAAAACCATTACGGTAGTAGCAAAAGAAAATGAACGGATAGAGCGGGTAATGAAAAGAGACGGAGCAACGGAAGAACTGGTAAATCAACGGATCAGAAATCAATGGAGAGACATTGAAAGAATTAAATTAGCTGATTTTGTAATCAGCAACAACGATGATGAACTTATCGTCCCGCAAATTATTGAAATTGACAAAAAAATAAGAGCAAATGGCTAAAGTTGGAAAATGGATTACAGGTGGTCTGGGATGGGCTTTCTTTGGACCAATCGGAGGAATACTGGGTTTTGTTGTCGGATCAATGCTTGACAACACGCAGATAATAACCGGACGTCAGGAATATCAAGCCGGACAACCAACCACACAAGGTGGCTACGTGATGAGCCTGTTAGTGTTGGTTGCTGCAGTCATGAAAGCCGATGGCAAAGTCCTGAAATCGGAACTGGATTATACCAAAGACTTTCTTGTTCGGTCTTTTGGTCCCGCAGCAGCAGGTGAGGCTATCAAAATATTACGCGATTTACTGAACCAAAATATTCCGGTTACCGAAGTTTCCCAGCAAATCCGTAAAAACATGGATCATCCGTCGCGGCTGCAATTACTTCATTTTCTCTTTGGAATTGCTGCAGCCGATGGACAAGTGCACGAATCTGAACACAAGCTGATTGCACATATTGCACAGCAAATGGGAATTGGAGAAAAAGATTATCAATCGATTGAAGCCATGTTTGTTGCCAATACCGATGCAGCATATAAAATTCTGGAGGCTGAACCAACGGCCACCGAGGATGAACTTAAAAAAGCTTACCGTAAAATGGCCATAAAATACCATCCTGATAAGGTTCATTATTTGGGAGAAGATGTTCAGAATGCAGCGAACGAAAAATTCCAGAAAGTAAATGAAGCCTGGGAAATCATTAAAAAACAGCGGGGAATTGTTTAATCAGGAAAAAGTCAATAGAAAAAAGTAAAGCTTACGAAATCAATTGGCAAGCTTTCCTTTTTTTGCTCCGAAATAGCATTGATCAACGACAAAATTGGTAACCCTTCCAGATATGGTTTTTTGCTCTGAAGAGCAACATCAACAGCATAGGGCGACTTCGCTTTTTTTGCTCTGAAAGAGCATTAGCAACAGCATAGGGCAATGCCCTATGGAAAAGGAACGAATGATCCAAAGCCCTGAAAGGGCGCAATCCTATTTCCAAATATAACGTTCATCGTATTCAACCTTGTATTTTTTGAGGAAAGCTCGTAATTCATCCTGAAATAAAACGGTTCTATGATGTTCTTCCTGATTCTTAATGTATTCCACGACAACATTTACCTGCGTTGGATTTACAGAAAATACACCATAACCATCCTGCCAATAAAAATTTGAATACTGTTTTCCCTGACTTTTAATCCATTTGGAGGATTGTTTCTTAATTTCTTCCAACAAATCCATTTGCGAAATTTTTCGTGAAAGTAAACACAGAATATGTACATGATCGGCATGGCCGCCAACTTGAACCGGATTACATTCTAATCCTTTACAGACTCCTCCAAGGTATTGAAATAAAGATTCCTTAATGTTTTCATCAATTAGATTTTGTCGGTCTTTATTGCTGAAGGTAATGTGTACATAAACCTTTGATAATGATTGTGCCATAGCATTTTTGATTTCGCCCTTTCAGGGCTGAGTTATACTTGATTCTCATATTCATAGGGCGTTGCCCTATGCTATTGATTATGCTCTTTCAGAGCAATAGAATTAGTTATTTCTTGACCGTTGCCAAATCATCGGCAGCAGTTTCCATCAGTAAACAGAAAGCCTGACCTTCTGGAGCGAAATACGGACGATCGAAATTGGGCAAACCACATACATTGTGCACATAGCCCAGTTTGTCAACCTGATCATTCGCTGCTTTGCGCATGATTCCAGCCGGTTTGAGATAGGAATCATCAAGATAACCTGAAGCTACTCCCCTGAAAATCGAATAACACAACATCTGGCTTAGATTCACTTCCGGAAATGTTTCTGATTTATTAATTACATTGTGAAACATTCCGTCAGGCCGAAGGTATTTCAGGCAGCCGTCAATTACATCACGAATGTATCCAATCAGCAATTTCCTTTCTTCGGTCATCGAATCCGGCAACATTTTTAGCACGCGAGTCATTCCGGCAGCCGACCAGCCGTTGCCAACGCCCCAATAATCGGCACGGTTCAACAACTTTTTATCGTCATCCCACATGTGTGAATACAGCTCATCTTTCTCGTTATACAGATATTTCCGGTAACCTGCAATTTGCTTCATGGCTTCCTGAAACAGGCCAGCTGCAGCCAGAAAAGGTGGCAACATGTAGGTAAAATCAGACCAAAGGCCTTTTTGTGGTTCCTGAGTGTGGTAAATAATACCATCAGAAGTTTTATGATTCGTGGTTTTGATTACCTCCAGCATTTCGTCGGCTCCTTTTTGAAAAATCGGATCACCGGTTTGCCTGGCTGCAAAAAGAACCACTTCACCAATGCTGGAACAATCTGAAATTGGCCCATTACCCTTCAACACCGAAAATCGGCCTTTTTCCTGACGCAAAATAGCCCCGCGAGCCAACGAAATAGCCAAATCCAATTCACCCATTTCCAGAAAAGCCTGAGCAACAACGCCCTGTTCCCAGTCGTAACGCTGCATACCAAGCGTGGCAATTTTCACACGTTCAATCCGGTCTTTTATTCCGGAAAATTCAGTTGTAAATAGTTTACCTGGAGTTTTTCGATCCTCATTTTCAGGAGACACATTACCAGCTACTGCAGAAAAACCAGCCATTCCAATGGATATTCCGCCAGCATTTTTAAGAAAATTTCGTCTGGAATTTGAATTTTCGAAGTTCATACTCTTCAGGTTTTATTAAGTTTAGCATCCAAAAATAGCTTTTTATTTGCTTTTAACTCACTGGTTAATTTCAAAATTATTTATGTCGGATATCGTTTCAAATCCGCCGACTAATACTTATATTTAGAAGAACAAAAAATCAATCGGTATGAAAACAAAATCATTAGGGTTTATTGGCGGAGGCCGGATTACCCGGATTTTTCTGCAGGCATTTGTAAATAAGAAAGCAATCTTTGATTCAATCAGTATTTTTGACACCAATCAGGAAAGTCTTCGAACTCTGAAACTGGATTTTCCTTTCATCCAAATCCTCACTTCTGCATCAGGAGCAGCCAGAAAAGATATTGTTTTTTTGGCCCTTCATCCTCCGGTGATCATGGAGACACTTGAAAAAATCAAGACAGAAGTAAAAGAACAGACGATTTTCATCTCGCTGGCACCTAAAATAACCATCGAAAAAATGACTGCCATATTGCCGATCAGACAAATTGCACGGTTGATTCCCAATGCAACTTCAGTTATAAATCATGGATACAATCCCGTGAGTTTTGCTTCCGGCATGTCGGAAATTCAGAAATGGTATATTTTGGAAATGCTGAATTTACTGGGACATACTTTTGAAACTTCCGAAGAAAAACTCGAAGCTTATGCAATAATTTCCAGTATGTTACCAACCTACTTTTGGTTTCAGTGGAATAGCCTGGAAAACATAGGCACACAATTTGGCCTGAGTGAAGCAGAATGCCGTGAATGTATTTACGAAACGATGAATGCTGCATTAAATACCATGTATCGGTCCAGAATGAGTCCTGCCGAAGTAATGGACCTGATTCCGGTAAAACCCATTTCAGAATATGAAGGTCAGATCAAAGCGATTTACCAGGAAAAACTAATGGGATTGTGGGAAAAGATAAAACCATAAAATCAATTCGCCAGGCTCAAAAAAGGATTCAATCGCAAAAACCGGTTGAATCTTTTTTTTTGTAAATAATTCTTCAAGGCAATCTCCAACTTTCTCAACCTTGACGTGTTTTAATCAGAAAAATTGGAGATAGTCTATAAAAGTTTGCCTCCACAATCAAAGAACCTATTATTGAAAAACTATGGAAACAACCGGTAAAACATATTCCATCGAACCAATTTCAGGAAATCTGGACTTTGGTCAGTCCCGTCATCTTTTGGATCGCTGCCTGTTTGGAGCAAAAAAAAGTGAAATAGATTCTCTGGTTGGAAAGGATATTTCTACTGTAATTAATACTCTTCTTCAGAAGATCGATATTCCTAATCCACCAGTTGGTTATGACGTGCTCGATCCCGATGTGCCGATCGGTGAAACCTGGGTGAATCTGGCTTACAACAGTGATTACAACATTTACCGGCGTCGAAGTTTTCGCTGCTGGTGGATAAGCCAAATGATGCTGCAAAGCGTCTCGTTGGTCGAAAAAATGGTACTTTTATGGCACAACCATTTTGTTACCGAAATTGAAGTAGTTGATGTTGCTCCGTTCAATTACCAGTATAACCAGGTTTTAAGAGCCAACGCACTCGGGAATATCAAACAAATGGCTTATGAGATTGTCATTGATCCGGCGATGCTGGTTTACCTCAACGGAGAATCGAATAAAGCAAGTGCACCAAACGAAAATTTTGGCCGCGAATTGTTCGAATTATTCACCATTGGGAAAGGACCACTGATTACCGATGGAAATTACACCAACTATACTGAAGCCGACATTCGGGAAGCAGCCAAAGTTTTAACCGGTTGGAAAGTTGACCGGACAACCAATAAATCGTATTTCACAGACACACGGCACGATCAGACAACCAAAGTTTTTTCGGATGCTTTCGGGAAAACCAGTATTCAGAACTATGGAGCCGATGAATACAAATTGCTGGTTGATATGATTTTCAGCCAAAAAGAAACGGCCCGGAATCTTGTCCGCAAAATTTACCGCTGGCTGATGTATTATGAAATCAATCCTGAAATTGAATCTCAGATCATTGAACCATTGGCAACAACCTTGTTCGACAACAATTACGAGGTTAAACCAATGCTGGCGCAATTGTTGAGCAGTCAGCATTTTTTCAGCGTCGATTATCAGGGTTCTCAAATTAAAAATCCAATGGATTTTACGATTGGAGTTTATCGCAAATGCGAGATTCCTCTGTCGGCAGTATTTAAAGATAATTACGAGAACTGGCTTGAAGTGTATTATTCGAGCAAATCGATGGAAATGATTCTGGGTGATCCGCCCGATGTGGCCGGATGGCCTGAGTATTACAAAGCACCTTCGTTTTACGAATTGTGGATTAATTCATCAACAGTTCCTCAGCGAACCACTTATACCGATACACTTTGTGGTTCCGGAATAACCAAAAACGGATTTAAATTTGTCATCGACCCATTCGTTCTCACTGGAATGACTGGAGATCCTTCAAATGTCACAGCGCTATTGAATGGTCTTGCTCAAATTATTCTTCCGGTGCAACTCAACGATGCACAATTCAATCTGCTCAAGGAAACATTGATTCCCGGATTGCCTGATTCTACCTGGACTTTCGAGTGGATAAAATACATCAGTAATCCAACCGATACGACTCAAAAAACGCTGATCAGCAAAAAACTTCTTGCTGTAATTAAAGCGATGCTCCGGATGCCCGAATTTTACCTCAGCTAAGATCTAAAGTCAATAAAAATGAAACGAAGAAAATTTCTAAAATACGCAACAGTTTCACTCGCAACTCCTTTTCTATTTCAGGAACAATGGATTAGTGCCATGACGAATCGCTCGGTAATTGATGTGTTGAGTTCATACAATCCGGATCGAAAACTGGTTCTGATTCAGCTGGATGGCGGGAACGACGGCCTGAATATGCTGATTCCAATATCGGAATACGACAATCTGGCCAATGCCCGCAGAAATATTCTGGTCGACAAGGCTCAGATTTTAAAATTGACAGAAGAAACCGGGTTAAATCCGGCCATGCCCGAACTGATCAACCTTTATAAAGAAGGAAAAGTACAGTTTATTCAGGGTGTGGGGTATCCAAGTCCAAATCTTTCGCATTTCCGTTCGAAGGACATCATCAGTTCAGCATCCGATTCAAAAACCATCATCAGTACTGGCTGGGCAGGCCGGATGTTTAACAATCAATATTCGGATTATCCCAATGGATTTCCAAATGTGAAACAACCACATCCAATTGCATTGACTATTGGTTCAACAAGTTCATCGGTTTGTCAGGGTGATCTGGCAAATTACAGTGCCGTATTATCAAATCTAACTTCAAACTATACCAACTCTTCTCCAAATGGTACTTATCCTGAAACTCCATTCGGAAACGAATTGAAGTTTGTGAATACCATGATGGAACAGACCGAAAGCTATCTTTCCGTAATTAAAGAAGCGGCCTCAAAAGCCAAAAATCTTTCGACTTTGTATCCAGTTTCGGGACAAAATGGACTGGCAGACAAGCTAAAGCTGGTGGCAAACCTGATTGCCGGAGGGCTCCAAACTCAAATCTATGTGGTTAGCCTTGGTGGCTGGGATCTGCATTCATCAGCTGTTACCAGCGAAACAGATAAGCTCACGGGGCAACATCCCAATTTACTGAGCAAACTTTCGAAAGCCATCGCTGCCTTTGAAGATGATTTAAAACTGATGAATAAAGCTGATGAAGTGATGGGATTTGTATCTACTGAATTTGGACGGCGCATCAAATCGAACGATAGTCTGGGAACCGATCATGGCACCACCTGGCCGGCCATTGTATTTGGTTCGAAAGTTAATCCGGGAATTATCGGGAACAACCCAAACATTCCGGCGGTGGTAACCAAATCAGACAATCTTCCACTGCAAAATGATTTCCGCAGTATTTACACTGGATTTTACAAACAGTGGTTCGGACTTGACGATCTGGAAACCACGCAACTTCTGGGGAAATCGTTTCCTGAAATTCAGGTAATAGCCAAAAGTACAGCAACTTCACCAAGTACATCCTTCGAAGAAAGTATCAGATTGTGGCCAAATCCGCTGGAAGATCAGGCACAGCTTGCATTTAATTCAAATGGGGAAACCATCCGAATCCGAATATTTTCCATGACCGGCCAATTGGTTGAAAACCATTTACAGCAAAGATTTGCTGAAGGAAACCAACAAATCGAGCTTCGGCTCGGACATTTGGCAAAAGGAACATACCAACTCACGCTGGAGCAGAAAAGCAGCAGACAAACGGTTAGATTTGTAGTAAAATAGGCTATTTTAGCCCGTATGCCATCAGCGTATTTCCATGACGAATATACAAAACACCGTTGCTGATTACCGGATGAGAAAAATGTTCTTTGGTTCCTTTCTCTATTTTGAACTGGCTGACAACCTCCAACTTTGGTCCTGAAATATTGATCAGGTTAACGTGTCCGTTATCGGTATAGCAATACAAATGATCATCGGCAAAAATGACACTTCCCCTGAGATTCGACAGTGAGTCAAGTACCGAACCGCTTTTTATATCAATACTTTTAAGCTTTTTGTCGTCGGTAGCACAAAAAATCCGATCACCAGATTTCACAAATCCACCGATTGCATTCTTCACTTTCAGGTTTCGCCAAACTTCCTTGATCGATTTCCCATCAGGAGATAATTGAAGTTTAAACGCACCACTTCCCTTCTCAACACCTGAAACCTCGTAAATAAATCCGTCGGAATAAACTGGAGTATTGCAATATTCGCCTTCCATTTTCACCGAATCTTCCTTTTGAGACCACAACAATTCTCCAGTATGGATATCCAATCCCATCAGGTATTCGTGCGACAAAGTAACCAGAATTTTTCGTTCCGGAAGGCTGATAACCATCGGCGAGCAGAATGAAACCGCATCACCCAGCGCTTTTGAAGTCCAAACCATTTTCCCGGTATTTTTATCCAGTGCAACAATGTTGTTCTCTTTCCCTCCCGGAAAACAATACACATTTTTATCATCGACAAGCAATGATTCAGAACATCCAAACATATTCACAATTCCACCCAAATCGCCCACCATATTGACCGACCATTTTTCTGCTCCTGATAACGCATCAAAACAAGCTATCCGTCCCATTCCTGAACATGCAAAAACCAGATTACCGTAAACCGTTGGTGTTGAACGTGCGCCGGGAAAACTGGCTGAAAAATCTTTTCCGGAAAATTCGGGTCCGTTGGGCGATTTCCAAACCAGTTTACCTTTCAAATCGAAAGCAAATACCTGGCTATTTCCTTCTATCTCACCATTGATGAATAACCTGTCACCGGCTATTGCCGGAGAAGCATATCCATTGCCAATCTCTTCGGAAAACCAAAGTAATTTTGGTCCTCCTTTCGGCCACGCCTTCAGGAGATTCTTATCCTGATAAATTCCATCGCGGTTGGTTCCCCGCCATTGTGCATTTTTTCCATTTTGATTGGTGCAGGCGGCTGCCAGCATGTAAGTGAGAATTATAACTAATTTAAAGTTTTTCATTGATTGTGGTTTTATGGTTTTATGGCTCTACAAAAAATTGCTGATTAATGAAAGGTAATTGACAATCAAAAATAAAGATTAATTTGTATTATCAAACTACTTGAAAGCCCGTTTATATTCCTTCAGTTAAAGAAATTGCACTCATTCCATGCTTCAGAATCCATGTTACAGAACAAAACTCTTCAGTAAAATTAATTCCAGAAACAATTTGTAATTAAAAATTCATACATTTGTTCGTAATTTCACGAACAACGAACAATGACAAATAAAATAATCACAGAAGACCAGCAGAAAGCCGCCAGATATGCCAAAGCGATGGGCCATCCAATCCGGATGTATGTACTTGAATTACTCTCGAAACAATCGTGTTGCTACAGTGGTGATTTAACCGAAGAACTTCCGATTGTCAAGTCAACTCTTTCGCAACATCTGAAAGAATTGAAAAATGCCGGGTTAATTCAGGGCGAAATCGAAGCTCCACGTATTAAATACTGTCTGAACCGTGAGAACTGGAAAGAAGCTCAGGTTTTATTCGGAAAATTTCTGAAAATGGACAGTGAAGAACCTTTTACAAACTGCTAAAACAATTGGTCATGGAAATAAAAATCTTAGGAACAGGTTGCCCAAAATGCAAAACACTTGAAAGGCTTACCCGTGAAGTAGTGGAACAAAATGGCATTGATGCCACGGTTACCAAAGTGGAAGATATTTATCAAATCATGAAATACGGCGTGATGACAACTCCGGCTTTGGTTGTGGACGAAAAAGTCGTCATTAAAGGTCGGATACCTTCATCCGATGAAATCAGACAAGTACTCACCAAAGCAATTTGACAATGAAACAATTTGAAGATTTGAAAATGGTCTAATTCATCTTCAAATCAACACATATTCAAATAATTAAACTCAATATCAAGATGAAAAAGATTCAATTATTAAGTATTTTGATTGTGTTGCTGATGAGCAGTTTGATCAGCAATGCTCAAACTTCAAAAAAAGAGACAACAGGTTCCGCAGTCAATAAATTGGAAGCCTATTATTTTCACAATACGTCACGCTGTGTTACCTGCAAGACGGTTGAATCGGAGGCAAAAGCTGATCTGGAAAACCTTTATGGAAGTCAGGTAACATTCAAGGCCTTGAACCTTGAAGAAGATTCAACGAAGCCGATTGCCGAAAAATTAAAAATTTCAGGCCAAACACTGCTCATTGTCAAAGGAGATCAGCAGATAAACCTGACCAACGAAGGGTTTCTGTATGCCCGCACAAATCCCGTAAAATTCAAAAAAATCATTAAAGAAAAAGTTGACAAACTTCTGGACTTATAAACCATGGAGTTTCTGACCAATCTACTCGAAAACAGCAGCATACCCTGGGTTTCGGCCTTTGTACTGGGATTGATGACAGCTATCAGTCCATGTCCGCTGGCAACCAACATCACTGCGGTAGGCTTTATCAGCAAGGATATTGAAAGCCGCAACCGTGTTTTTGTGAATGGATTGCTTTATACACTTGGACGTGCGATATCGTACACTGCGGTTGCCCTTATTATTTATTTTGGCGCCGATCAGTTTAAATTTTCAGGCATTTTTCAGCTTTACGGTGAGAAAATTATCGGCCCATTGCTGATTATCATCGGGTTGTTCATGCTGGATATTTTAAAAATAAAATTTCCGGGACTGAGCGGCATAACATCCAGAATGGAATCCAAAACGAAATGGGGATATCTCGATGCCATTTTACTGGGAATGGTTTTTGCTTTGGCCTTCTGTCCCTATAGCGGAGTTCTATATTTTGGGATGTTGGTACCGATGACTGTTGCAAGCGCATCTGGCTTATATCTTCCAATCGTTTTTGCTGTAGCTACCGGTATTCCGGTCATTATCTTTGCCTGGATACTGGCATTCTCTGTTGGTTCCATCGGAGGTTTTTATAACAAATTAAAGATTTTTGAAACCAGATTCCGGCGCGTCATTGCCATTCTCTTTATTGCTGTTGGTATCTATTACATTTTCAGAATTTTCTTTTAAAAAATTTGGCCAAATTGTTCGTCGATTTACGAACTAAATGATACTTCGGATATGAGAAACATAAAAAATGCGATCTGGCTTCCTCTTGCCTTTCTGCCCATATGGTTCCTAATATATCATAATCTACAGCCGGTAACCGATTGGATTATTGACACGGCATTGGGAATAACAAAAGGTACACATTTGACCGAAGCGTTACGTTTCTTTATTTTCGAGTTCCCTAAAGTAATGCTGCTGCTTACTCTCATCATCTTTGTGGTTGGAATTATCCGCACCTACTTTACTCCTGAAAAAACCCGCAAAGCGCTCGAAGGAAAAAAAACATTTACCGGCAATGTGATGGCTGCCACTCTTGGAATTGTCACTCCTTTTTGCTCCTGTTCGGCCATCCCACTGTTTTTAGGTTTTGTAGAATCGGGTGTTCCGTTGGGAGTAACTTTTTCATTCCTAATTGCTGCTCCAATGATCAACGAGGTGGCTATCATACTTCTGTTTGGAATGTTTGGCTGGAAGGTTGCCGCAATTTACGTAGGAACCGGTTTGGCCATTGCCATCCTTGCCGGTTGGGTGATAGGTCTGCTGAAACTCGAAAAATGGGTTGAACCCTGGGTATATCAAACCCACATAGGTGACAGCGAATTAGAAGAAGACAAATTAACTTTTGTCAAACGGATTAATCTTGGATATGATGCGGTGAAGGAAATTGTCGGTAAAGTCTGGATTTACGTTGCACTTGGAATCCTTGTTGGTGCCGGGGCTCATGGCTATGTTCCTGAAGAATTTATGGCCGCACTGATGGGCAAATCTGCCTGGTACTCCATTCCACTTTCAGTTTTGATAGGTATTCCATTGTATTCCAATGCCGCCGGAATAGTCCCGATTGTTTCGGTTCTGATCGAAAAAGGAGCATCGCTGGGAACTGCCCTCGCATTTATGATGTCGGTTATTGGACTTTCACTTCCTGAAATGATTATCCTGAGAAAAGTGCTAAAACTCCCGCTAATATTAACCTTTATTGGTGTTGTGGGTACCGGAATAATGATTGTCGGGTATTTGTTTAATTATATTTTTTAAGAATACTGTTTACCTCAGATAATCGCTTACAGCCTTACTGATCCCCTTTTTCACACTCTCCCAGGTTTGTTTTTTAAAACTCACAGGAGTTTCGCTCTCATCAGCGTCAACAAAATAGGTTATAGCATTCAGAATGCTTATGGCGAGCATTTGGCTGGGGTATTTTTGTTTGTGCCAGTCCATAATTTGTGGCAGGGAAAAATGTTGAAGCAATTCATACAAATCCCAAAAGTCCTTCTTCTTAGCCCTTCCGAAGATTGCCTGAATTTTCATGGCAGCAATGTCAGCGCTGCTATACATTCTGATATTGTTTGCAATTTCAATCGCTGCAATTGGTTGATGGGGAAAGTAAACGATGTCAACCTTTATCCGGTTTATATTACAGAAAATTCCAAAATTTTTATGTCCGCTTTCATAATCGAAATCAGACCCAAATTCCACGATTAATTCGTTTTCGATACTTGAGTGGTCAAACTTTTCATGATAGAATAAATCCAGATTAATTGAACTGCGGTGCCCATAGCGAAGTGACAAAGCCGTTCCTCCCACTAAAGAAAACGGTTGAAGTGATGGTAGATCCATCAACCTTTTCAGTAAGGAAAGAGTTCAGGGTTCAACTGTCTTAGTATATAACATCTGAATTCATTAAGCGGTTTGTTTATAACAGCACTGGCAAGATAAATGCGGTGCTCGGGTAAATATTTGGCTTTCAACAAGGCATCGGTTACCTTTTCATCGCCGTAATACCGTCGGCATTGGCGGATATCTTCCACATCGCCACGTTCAAAAACCCTCTCAATAACGAAGTTGGCTTTGGCATCGTAGTCAATCTGATCAAAGTTCACATCCCAGAAGATGCGCTTTTCGAATATGGGTTTCGGTGTCGATATCATACAGCGAAGATAATAAAAGGGAATGGGAACGTATGTGAAACCTGATAGAATTCATCTGAATGACAAATTTTTTTCCGGAAATGTAATCAAAATTTAATGACGTAAATATACGTCATGTTAATATTAGACGTATATTTACGTCATAATTAAAATCTCTTGTTATGGTAGTCTCAAAAACAGAACTCTTCGAAGAAACTCTTCAGGAAAAAGCTAATTTATTTAAGGCTCTCTCCCACCCTGCGCGACTGCAAATTTTGCAGTTTCTGGCTCAAACTAAAAACTGTATTTCGGGCGATATTTCTGAAGAATTGCCTTTAAGCCGCACAACAGTAAATCAGCACCTGAAAGAATTAAAAGACGCCGGACTGATCAAAGGTCACATTGAAGGTGCAAAAATGAAATACTGCCTTGATGGCGAAAAGGTAAAAGAAATGAAAAACCTTTTAAGCTCTTTTCTGGAAGAAATCCAAATTCCGGAAGACTTTATCTGCAAATAAATTAATCAATTAGCAAATTTGTCAATTCGGTAATTGAAAAAAGCGACTTACCAAACATTGACAAAATTGGCAAATTATCACATTCTCAAATTCAAAATATGAAAGTACTTATTCTTTGTACAGGCAACAGTTGCCGCAGCCAAATGGCACATGGTTTTTTACAGTCGTTCGATCCAAACATTACTGTTTGTTCTGCTGGCACCGAAGCTTCAGGCAAACTCAATCATAAAGCTGTTGCAGCTATGAAAGAGATTGGAATCGACATCAGTCACCACACTTCCGATTCGGTTGAAAAATATCTGAATGACGAATGGGATTTTGTGATTACTGTTTGTGGCGGCGCCAACGAAAACTGCCCTGCCTTTATCGGAAAAGTGAAACACCGTCTGCACATTGGGTTCGACGATCCATCACACGCTGTTGGAACTGATGATTTCATCTGGAGTGAATTTATTCGCGTTCGCGACGAGATTAAAGAAGGTTTCTGGAAGTTTTATAATGAGTCAATTCGAAAATTTGACAATTAGCAAATTAAAACAGCCTAAAAGAAATTAGCATCATCACCTTAATAATTTGGAAAATGGAAACTGAACCGAAAGAAAATGTGATAATCAATCTAACTTTTGAGTTTGCATTGAAAATTATTGATTTATGTGATGAACTTGATGGATTAAAGAAATTCGCCCTCTCCAATCAACTTTTTAAATCAGGAACTTCAATTGGGGCAAACGCGAGAGAAGCTCAAAATGCAGAAAGCAAAGCTGATTTCATACATAAATTCAAAATCTCAGCTAAAGAAGTTGAAGAAACTGAATACTGGCTTTTACTTTGTAAATACTCAAAAAAGCTTCCTGACACCACCCAACTTCTATCCGAATTGGAACCCATAAAGAAAATAATCAACAAAATAATTGGCACATCAAAACGCAATTAATTCGACAATTAATCACTTCGGGAATTTGCCGATGAAAGGCATGGCATTTTTTAATTTCCGAATTTTCATATTGACACATTGGCAAATTATCTAATTCTCAAATTAAAAACATGAATAAACGTCTTAAATTTCTCGACCGCTACCTCACGCTTTGGATATTCCTGGCCATGTTTATTGGCGTTTTTGCCGGATGGCTAAGTCCAAATGTAGCCGAATTCTGGAACAGTATGTCATCCGGAACAACCAATATTCCCATTGCCATCGGGCTAATTGTGATGATGTACCCCCCACTGGCCAAAGTGAAGTACGAAGAATTAGGCGATGTCTTCAAAAACACCAAAATTCTTGGACTTTCATTATTTCAGAACTGGGTGGTCGGACCAATATTGATGTTCGCTCTGGCGATCACTTTTTTCAAGCTTTTCCCCGGTGAAAACAATGCGAATCTGCCATACATGTATGGAATTATCCTGATTGGCCTGGCTCGTTGTATTGCCATGGTCATTGTTTGGAATGACCTTGCCAAAGGTGACACCCAATATGCTGCAGGATTGGTAGCTTTTAATTCCGTTTTTCAGGTTCTGCTGTTCTCGGTTTATGCCTATATTTTTATCGCTATTCTGCCGGGTTGGTTCGGAGTTCCGGTGAATGATACAGTTTCTCAAATTACGATGGGAGCTATCGCTAAAAGTGTGTTTATCTATCTGGGAATCCCAATGATTGCAGGCTTCCTGACCCGATTTATTTTAACTCGTGTTAAAACCAAGCTTTGGTACGAAACCAAATTTGTACCTAAAATCAGTCCGTTAACACTGATCGCTTTGCTTTTTACCATTGTGGTGATGTTCTCACTGAAAGGCGAATACATTGTGAAGATTCCGATGGATGTTGTGCTGATAGCCATTCCATTGCTCATTTATTTCGTGGTCATGTTCTTCAGCTCATTTTATATGAGCAAAAAGATTGGAGCCAATTACGAACAATCGACCACTCTGGCTTTCACCGCTGCCAGCAACAATTTCGAACTTGCAATTGCAGTAGCTATCGCCATTTTCGGAATCAATTCTGGAGAAGCCTTTGCCGGTGTCATTGGTCCGCTGGTCGAAGTTCCGGTGATGATCGGGCTCGTGAATGTGGCGTTTTGGTTTAGAAAAAGGTATTATACCAGCAAATCGATTGTATGAAATTCCTTTAAAACCTATGAATCAGCTCTGCTTTCTTATGAATACCATTCGAATATAATAAGTTGATTAATCCATAAACATTTAATCGAAATTCATGTTCTAAGAACTATGAAATATAGGGTATATGCTATACTGCAATTGTTTATAATGGCCTTTTATTTGGCAAGACCAATTCTTCCCTATATTGAATATGCTGTTTTTAAGGATTACATAGCAAAGAACCTTTGCGTCAACAGAGATAAACCCAAAAGTTGCTGCCAGGGTAAATGTCATCTTAAGAAACAAATAGAAAAAACCGCTGAAGCAAGCGATACAGAAGAAAAAGGCTCAAACAGAAAAATCCTCAGTCAGGAAGTCCAGGATTTCCTGATTTCACCAGTTTCAATTCCTAAAGCAACAGAAGTAAAAATACCGCATTTGGCGAATATTGAAATAATCATTACGACTCAGGTTGTTTCGTCCATATTTGTGCCTCCCAAAACAATTGTCATTTCTTAATTTGATCATTCATTTTGCTGTGCTTTAAAGACTATAAAGGTATTGTTGAATACTTTTTTATTTCAGCACGTGAGCAACTTACATGTTTTGCTATTGGTATAAGACTTTCTTCTTATGACCATTAGCTGATTTTTATTATCTAATATTTACAATAATGAAACACATTTTAAAATTCATATACATCCTTTTGATTTCAGTCTTGCTTATCTCTTGTGATAAAAACAATGAAGCGCCAACTATTGATCCATTAGATGGTTACACAAAACTAAAAGAAGGCTATGCCTTGGGTGCATCGGCCAAGGTTGAGATTTGGGGTAAGAAAAACTTCTTTATGGGTTATAACAATTTAGTTGTTGTGCTTTACGATTCACTTAACCTGAAAGAAAAAATTACTGATGCGCATATTCATTTTATGCCGCTTATGACCATGGGAATGGGCGCTATGGCTATGCAACACACTTGTCCGATTGAAAACCCGGATGAAACAGACACTAACGATGTTTTCCCAGGCGCTGTTGCATTTGTAATGCCAACGACTGCTGATGGTACCTGGAAGCTTGGCATAGCAGTACACAATCATAAATACGACAAAGAAGGTGAGGCCAATTTCGATATCACTGTTGATAATCCTGAAACATCTGTTTTAACTGTATTTACAGCTTTGGCTCCCGACAACAATAAGCTTGTATTGTCCATTCTCGAACCTTCGAAACCCAAAGTGGGAATCAATGATATTGAATTTACGTTGCACCGCAAAGCCAGCATGATGGATTGGCCTGCCGATGATTCGTACACCATTGAAATTACACCTGAAATGCCAAGCATGGGACATGGTTCGCCAAACAATGTAAATCCGGTTAGTTCGGGTAACGGACATTATAAGGGAAAAGTAAACTTCACTATGACCGGTGAATGGAAGATTAATGTTCTGGTTAAAAAAGACGGGAATCTTATTTCTAAAGATTTGTATTTCAACATAACCCTTTAATTTAGATTGAGGCCGGGGTTTTTTGTCCGGCCTTTATCTTCTTTTACCATGCGAAAAAACTTTGTTATTGTCTGGTTGGTTGTTTTGCCAATTTTATCGATGGCACAAATAGCTGATAGTTCAAAAATATGGCCTACAGTCATTACTTTACAAGAAGTTAAAGTTTCGGCAGATCTACCTTTAAACAATTCGGATGTGGTTGATTTTTACCGCACCAATCATTTTGCGACACTTGATAACATCAATGCGCGATTGGATGGAATGGCTTTGATCAAACGCGGTGCTTATGCGCTCGAACCGCAATTGAATGGGTTTTCAGGAGGACAGTTAAATGTTACAATCGATGGAATGAGAATGTTTGGTGCCTGTACCGATAAGATGGATCCAATTACCTCTTATATTGAACCATCGAACCTGAAAAGCATTGCCATCAATCAAGGCACAAATGGAAGTATAAACGGCTGCAATATAGGTGGTTCAGTAGATCTGTGTTTGATGGAACCCAATCAAAAGAGTTTGAATCCCTATGCTTCTTCATTGGGATTTGGATATGAAAGTGTTTCGAAAAGCAAGAACGTCCTATTTTCGATAGCTTCAATAAAGAACAAATGGGCTTGGGGTTTTGACGCGGTGTACCGGAAAAATGAAAATTACAGGAGCGGGGATGATCAAATAATTCCTTTCTCTCAGTTTCAGAAAGCAAACCTGCATGCTGTGGTAAAATATACACCCGATGATATTCAGAATTATAAACTTGACCTGCTTTATGATGACGCGCGAAATGTTGGTTATCCGGCATTACCCATGGATGTTGGAATTGCCCGGGCATCACTAATGGCATTCGAATATCAGCTTAACAACAAAAACCAGTTAAAAGCAAAAATCTACTACAATACCATTCACCATGTGATGGATGATTCGAAAAGGGATAGTTTATACATTCTTGATTCTAATACCGATGGCAAATCGGATTCAGTTTATATGCGGATGGACATGCCGGGTAAAAGTTCAACTTTAGGCGCTTACGTTCAGTTTGTTCTGCCGTGGAATGAACGGAACAGGTTATTGGTTAAGGCCGACAATTACACCCACAATTCTTTAGCCGAAATGACCATGCACATGCGGTATCCGGGCTCTGCGCTCGTACCCTCAATGTACATGCAAACCTGGCCCCAAATGTTGCGAAATGTTTCCGGAATATTCTTGCAGAATACCACTTTCGTCTCCCAGAAACTTCAGATAATGATGAATGGACGTTTGGATTACAACATGGATATTTTGCAGTCGCAATACGGTCAAGAACAATTCTCTGTATTTAATTATTCACTTTCCAAAAAGCAAAGCAAGCTTGTTAAAAGCCTTAATTTAAGTGTTCAGTACTATCTCTTGAAAAGCCTGTCGATGGTCACAACTATGGGCTATTCGGAACGGATGCCGACCATTGGTGAACGATTGGGATTCTATTTGTACAATGCATACGATGGATACGATTATATTGGAAATCCTTACATTAAACCAGAAAAATCAAATTATTTCAGGTTGGCTTTTCAGTTTTCAAGACCCAAAATAAAAACCAATTTCAGCCAATCATTTAGCTATTTGAGGAATTATATTATGGGCGTTACCGATACCCAAATACCAGCTATGAACTTTTATGCTAACGGAATCAGAGTTTATCAGAATATACCTTCGGCAAAGCTTTACAGTACCGACCTACAGGTTCTGTTTAATCCAATAAATAGTTTGAGTTTTTACCTGAATTCAAAATTTACAATGGGTGAACTTGGGTCGGGAGAGCCAATGCCATTAATTCCACCGCTCAATACGGTTTTTGCGGCACAATACCAGAAAGGTAAATTCATGCTACAGGCCGAATGCGAAAATTCACTTGCACAAAACCGGATTAACCTGAATTATGGCGAGCGCCAAACTCCTTCCTATACCATCTTTAATTTTAAAAGCGGATACACCTTTAAATTGTTCAAATATGCGCTGGATGCGAGTTTGGGAGTAACAAATATTCTCAATAAGGCTTATTACGCTCATCTTGATTGGGGACGAATTTACAGGCCAGGACGTAGTTTAGAGATGTTTTTAAAGTATAGTTTTTGAAACAATGAATGGAATTCATCCGATGTTCTTTTAATATCCCAGCGCATCCATCAATTTCTCATTCAACTTCCGGTTTTTGCCCTGAAACGGATGGCAATGGATGTGAATGGCTGGGTTAAAATTTAGTTCGATGATGGCATAATTGTCGTCGGTGGCTTCTGCTGAAACATCTGGAATCATCATATCCAACCCGGTAATGGCCACATTCAAAGCTTTGGCTGCATGAACGGCAATTTGCTTGTACGACTCCGGAATATAGTCGGTAAAATCAATGCTGTCGCCACCCGTGCTGATATTCGAGTTTTCGCGCAAATGCACCACTTCACCGGAAGCGGGAACCGTTTCAAAATCTTTGTTTTGTTGTTTTAGGAACATCGCTTCAGCCTCGCCCAACTGGATTTTTTCGAGTGGTGTTCGATAACCTTTTCCCCGAAGCGGATCCTGATTTTTGAGTTCGACAAGCTCACTCACCGTCCGGATACCATCGCCGGTGACATTTGCCGGAACACGGTGCAAAATTCCAACCACTTCATTGCCAATCACGAAAAACCGGAACTCTTTTCCGGCAATAAATTCCTCGATCAGGATGGTTTCATCAAATTCAAAAGCGATATCAATTGCCCGCTGATAGGCTTGTTCATCGGTATTTTCCTTCAGAATAGTAATTCCCAATCCGAAATTGGTTTGGTTTGGTTTGATCACCACCGGATTGCCTAAATGAATCAAAAAATCAGCTTTTGCCACATCAGCATTAGTATATTCCAGTCCTTTCGGAACTCGGATTTTGTGTTCTTCGAGGATTTTTTTTGTCACCAATTTGTTTTCCATGGCCAGAATACTGGCATAATTATCGAGCGATGTTTTGGTAGCCTGCTTCACATACTGCGTGTTTCCATTTTTTAGGAACCGTACAAAATTTTCTTTCCGGTCGAGCAGTTCGAACGAAACGCCCCGCTTTATCGCTTCACGTAACAAAAGTTGAGTAGAAAGCTCCATGTCTTCCAATCCGTGAAAATTGTAGCTATTAGCAATACTTTCATTCAGGTATTGCCGGGCCTTTTCCACATGAAATGGAATGTATCCCATTTCTTCAATGCCTTTCAGTACCCCAAAAACTTCACGCTGCTTCGGGCTATCAATCAGTTTCATCGCCTGATTCAGTGAATCGAGGTATTCTGCATGATTGATGTCTAACTCTCTGAGTAAATCTCTTATTTTATCGATTATCAATTTGCCTTCCAGCCAGACCTGGTAGTGATTTTCGCTTACTTTTTCTGTTTCCAGACCATACATTGCCACTTCGTTATGATACCGATTTACCTCGCTCTGAGCTTCTTCGCCAAAATCATCCGGTTCATCGGTAAGCAACCCAAAAATGGCAAGTGTATGCAAAAAACGAAGTGCTTCCGGAGAAACACCCGCCTTAGTTAGTGGATCAATATCGATGAACCGGAATTCGAGGTACGAAATATGATCGGGATTCCGGATAAATTTGGGTCGTACCGGCGTATATAATTCTTTGGAAGCAACTATCTTTTGACCGTTAATCATTTGACCGAGGCTTTCCTTGTATTTTGGAACTGAGCCGTAATCCGGAAATAAGTCATCGAAATTCTGATATCCAAAACAGCTATTCCGGATGGACAATGCAATCAAGTCGCTTTTAATTGCATAAGGAGCCTTTTTGCACTGAAGTTCGGCTGACGTATCCGACATCGGACTGTTGCCGTAAAGTAAAATGTATAACCATCGCAACCTTAATATCTGTCGCGTAGTTTTCAGGTAAACCTCATCTTTGAAATCGTCGAACGAAACCGATGGGTTGGCTTTCCGGTAAAGCAACTCAAGCAACTTTTCACTGTACGAAAAATTGAAATGAATACCGGAGATAAGCAGGTTTTTTGGACCATATTTTTCCGCTAAAAATTCGCGGTATTTGCGGGCTTCCTTTCCATCCTCACCATACTCGGCAATCGGAATCTGCTGATCGGATGGCAAAATCGGCGGAATGCTTTGCGGCCAAAGGTATTCATCCTTCAGTTCGAGACTGACGACATCATGAATGGTTTCCAGAAAGCCAATTGCCTCGCTGATTTCAGGAAGCGGTGGGGTAATCATTTCAATCTGACTTTCAGAAAAATCGGTCGTGATGTATGGATGTTTCAGCTTATTACCAAACACTTTCGGGTGCGGAGTCAGAGCCAGATTACCAGCCTGATCAACTCGTATATTTTCCTTTTCAAGGCCAAACAAACCTTCGAGCCAGATATTTCCTTTTAATGAATTGAAAATCGATTGTGTCATAGTATATTTTGTTTGAACCACATAGGTCACATAGAAATTAGAAAAAAGTAAAACTATGTGTTCTATGTGGTTTTCAAATTTTGTTTCCTGAGAAATGATTTAAAAAGAACAACATATAACACCACCAGCAATGTTCCTTTTGCCATGCTGCTAATGCTGATACTCCACCACACAGACGAAAGTGCATTTTTCCAAAGGCTGATAAATGTGTAGGCCATCGGAATCCGCAGCAAGGTCAGTGCAATTCCGCTGATTGCCGGAATATTGGGTTTTCCCCATCCAAAGAATGCTCCGGTTGCCATTAACTCCATCACCATAAAAAGCTGCGAAAATCCAAGAATGAACAGGTATTCGCGCCCCATTGCCAAGCTTTCTGCATCGCTCAGGAAAATGGAAAATAGAGGCCCGGAAAAAACAATTATAATGACAGAAGTAATGGTTCCGAGAATGAATGCAAGAAGCATACCTGAGCGAAAAGCCTGCCATTGTTTCCGATATTCGCCGGCACCATATGCTATTCCTGAAATGGTTGACAACGCAGCCAAAAATCCGCCGGCAGTCATAAATGAAATGGCTTCGATTTGAATGCCAACTTTCTGGACCGCTATAGCTGTTGGTCCCCAGCTACTGATAATCCGTGCCATAAAAATGGCGACAATGGTAAACGAAACCCGCTGAAAGGTCGTACTAACCCCCATTTTAATTACATTTTTTAGCAGCACACTTTGAAAAGCGGTTCCGGTAGGTTTCAGACTTGCCGAATCCTTCAATTTATAATGAAACAGAAAAGTTCCGATAGCCTGTGAAATGATGGTTCCAAAGGCAGCACCATTAATTCCCATTCCGGCCTGAAAAATCAGAAGATAATCGAGCAGAATATTGATTGCCAAAGCAGTTGCATTAATCCGGAAGGGCGATTTGCTATCGCCCGAACCTATGAAAACGCTGGTAAAAAAAAGGTTTTGAAAGGAAAACGGAATGCATAGTCCAATTAAAAGTAAGTAACCGGAAGCTGCATGTTCAATTTCAGTATTGTTGAGTTGAATCAGACCAATCAACTCATTTCGGACAAAAAATAAAATGATGTAGTAAATCAAGGCTAAGCCAATAACCGCCAGAATACCACTCTTCACATAGCTTTTAGCCAGATGAATGTCTCTGTTGCCAATGGCATGCGAAACCCGGATACCTGCGCCAACAGTCAATAACGACGACAATCCCCAACCGAAGTGCATAAAAAACCCTGCAGAACCAACAGCAGCAACCGCATCGCTTCCCAACCGGCCAACAAAAATCATGTTGATGAAATTGTAAGCCATAGTCATAAACGACGATCCGATCACCGGCAAAGCCAGCCAGATCAATTGTTTTAGTATTGGATACTTTCCAATACCGGAATTGCTGTTTAAACTATCATTTTTGGATAAAATCATTAAAAAAAAAATGGTTACCAATAAGTGGATGCAAAGTTGAACAAACGGACGCAACGAATTCCTAAAAAACAATATCTTTATTGAAATTTAACTCTATTTTAGCAAAAACCATCTGGTCATGCGACGATTCGCTACTATTCTTCTCATCATTTTTCTTCTGGGGATAGATTCCTGTAAAAAGGATGAAACTTCAAATTCGGATCAATTTCCAGGGTGGCTTCAAGCTAAAATCACAGAGCTAACTTCCGAATTTAATCTTTGCAAAATAACTGAGGTCACCATCATTGAGTATAAAGGTCAAAAATACTATCATGTTTATTGCGGAGTTTGGTCGTGCATGTATTGCCAGCTTTTTGACGAAACGGGAAACCGGCCAACCTGGGATAACGTGGAGTGGAATGATTTTTTTTCAAATAAAAAAGAGATTAAAATAGTTCCGGCCTGTCCTTAAAAAGAGAAGAATTCAGGTTAAATTTTCTTTAGAGACGCAAGGCCGTGCGTCTTTACCAACATTATTCCACGTACAATACCAAGCCTTTCAAATATTCACCTTCAGGATGATACATATCCACCGGATGATCGGCTGGCTGAACGAGCTGGCTCAAAATCCGTACTTTTCTTCCAGAAATGGCTGCTGCTGAGAAAACAGCTTCCCGAAATTTATCTTTGCTAACCACCTGCGAACAACTGAACGTAAACAGGATTCCACCCGGAGCAATCTGATGAAATGCTTTCAGGTTAAGGCGTTTGTATCCTTTGAGTGCCTGAGGTAATGCTTCGCGGTGTTTGGCAAATGCGGGCGGATCAAGAATGATCAAATCATATTTGTCTTTATTCTTGTCCATGTAATCGAAACAATCGGCCACAAAAGCTTCGTGACGGGTATCTTCCGGAAAATTCAGTTTTACATTTTCGTTGGTTAGTTCGATGGCTTTGGCCGATGAATCGACCGAATGAACGAGTTTCGCTCCGCCGCGCATGGCATAAAACGAAAAACCACCCGAATAGCAAAACATATTTAATACACTTCGGCCGTTCGAATATTCCTGAACCAAGCGGCGGTTTTCGCGCTGATCGACAAAAAAGCCGGTTTTCTGACCTTCCACCCAATCTACATTAAACCGGTTTCCGTATTCCTGAACTTCAAATACTTTCGATTCACCCAGCAGGTATCCATCTTTGGGTTCCAGATCAGCTTTGAAAGGCACAGTCTTTTCACTTTTGTCGTAAACGGCAACCAGACGGTCGCCCATTACTTCCTGCAGAGCTTTGGCAATTGTATTACGAATCAGGTACATTCCGGCCGAATGAGCTTGCATTACTGCGGTTCCGTTGTAGAAATCAACGATCAGTCCCGGCATTCCGTCACCTTCGCCATGTACCAGACGGTAAACATTGGTTTGATGTTTATCAACCAAACCGAGTTTTTTCCGCACATCCAAAGCGCGGTCCAGTTTTCCTTTCCAGAAATTGAAATCGGGTTCTACTTTTTCGAACGAAAAAACACGAACAGCAATTGAACCAACCTGAACATGGCCCATGGCCAGAAATTCATTTTTATTGGAAAAAACTTCCACCACATCGCCTTCTTCTACCCTACCGATAATTTCGTGAATGGCACCCGAAAAAATCCATGGATGAAAACGGAGAAGGGATTGTTCTTTCCCGGATTTCAGAATCACACGGCTATAAGTTTGCGTCATGCTTATTCCTGATTTAGCGATTCGTAAATCCGGTGCGAAACCCAGGCATCAGTTGCAGCATAAACCAACTGAGCTTCCGAAAGTTCCTGCGCTTCCCAGTTGGTCACCCTTTGGGCTTTCGATATGCGGCAACCCAAAACAATAGCAGAGATTTTTTTCAGGCTGAAATCCTGAATTCCGAAGTCTTTGACATGATCCTGTAACTCAATAAATCCACCGGGTTTAAAGTGATTGAGCTTTTGAAGACTTTTGATATCATCACGAATCGCAACGCCAATCTTTTGTATTTCAGGATTCTCCAAAATTCGTTTCAGAGAATTTCCCAGGCCAATTTTATTGAGCCGGAACAAAAATGCATGATCTTTGGTGGCCAGCTGCAGCAAGGCAACTTCGTTGTATTCTCCTTTTTTGAATGCCGGTTTGGTTTCAGTATCGAATCCCAGCAGCGATTGCTCCGACAGGTATTTGACCGAACTCAGGTAATCTTCCTTTGACTCTACCAAAAATATTTTTCCTTCAAACTGAATCAGCGGTAAATCGGCCAGTTCGTCTTTATCTATACTTTCCTTATACATCAATTTTATTCTCCCTGATTAGAAAACCGTTCGTTTAACCAATCGGGTTTCATGTTTTTATTTTTCAAATTGTCAACTTGTTTTTTTTCTGTTTTAGAACCCTCTTCTGCCGAACTTTCGCCATAAATCAGATTATGAATGGCACGTAAACTATTCACCAGTTTCTGTCCCCATAAATGTGCAAAGTTATTCTGACTTTCAGAAAGTGCGAGCGCCATAACTTCTTCGTCAAGAGTCCGAAAAGACATCACAAGGTCTTTCATGTCCTGATAAATATCGGCTACATTTTCAGCAATACTGGCTGTAAGAGCCGATTCACTGAACTGCATTCCGGATAGAAATACTTCCTGGTAATCGTCGCCTGCACCGGTATGATGAAGTACTTTTTGCTGAATCAGGTTGTAATCCAATTCATTCACATACTTTTCGAGTTCATCATCGGCTTCCATTTCAAATTCCGGCAATAAACTGGCTTTGAGGTATAAAAGTGGCAGTAATTTTTGTAATCTTCCGAGAAAATCAGATGTTTCCTTGTCTTCTGAATGTTCCAGAAAACTGCAAAATTCGTTGGCAACAGTAATCAGCTCAATTACATTTTTTGAATACACCAGATTGTTTAATCCTTCTTCAATCATGAAACAAAATCTAAAATAGGGTACAAAAGTATAAAGAATTTTTGTTCAGTGGATTTAAGGTGAAGTTTATTGGGAAAGATTTGGGCAAAGTGAGTCATTGATTGTCATTCAGTAGTCATTTGGTAGTTATTCAGAGGTCATTAAGTGGTCATTTGATGGTCATTTGATTATTGAATCGTTGAATTGTCAAATCTTGAGTCCACTTCGAAAGGTGCTGAATGAAGAAAAAATGCCACCAAAACATTTTTCGTTGTAGACTCAATCTTCAAATCTTCAAATTGTTGAATCTTAAAATTGTCGCATCATTTCCTCCATTCCATCCGGTTATCCACCCGGTAAACAATTTTTTCATTTTCCAGCAGCCAGCGAATTATTTTCACCACATTCTCTGGTTTTCCTTCAATCCGGGTCAGTAATTCTTCATAGAAACACGACACAATCAGCACTTTTTTAATCTGATCGCTGACGGTATCAAATTCGTATTTACTAATATTCAACTCATTACGCTCCAAACAAACGTCGCATTTTCCGCAGCGAACCGACTCTGTTTCACCAAAATACTGAAGCAACAACTGGCTCCGGCATTTGTGACCCGAAGCTGCATAATGAATCATCGCTTCAATCCGATGCAGGTAATCACGTTTGCGGTCGGTATAGTTTTCTTTGGTGATTTTCAGCCGTTCAACATCGATTCGCTCTTTGGCAAAAATAATGAATGGAGTTTTCTTTTGCGGAATGTAATCAATCACCTTCTGAGCTCTCAGTTTGCATAAAAACTCATAAACCATTTCCGGAGTAATACTGGCTCGTTTGGCCAGCAATTGTTCGTCGATGGCTACATAGTTGGTAAACAGGCCGGTGTACGAGCGCAAAAGCAGTTTTACAAATCCGTCGAACCCTGCATTGGCCACCTGAAATTTGTACAAATCGTCGCGATCGACCTGAAAATATACTTTAGAAGGATTATCCAGTTCATCGGTCAATTCCAGATAACCTTCGCGTTGCAGAATTTTCAGACTATTATAAACTGTGGTAATCTGAAGCGAAAAGCTTGATGCGAAAGAAGCCATGCTGAATTCAAACGACTGATCTTTCCCAAAACCAACAGCCAGCTGATAGAAATTACAAATGGCCTCGTAAATTCGTTTGATTACATCTGGCTCAGGAAACGCCTTGATCACATTTCTCTCCAGTTTAATCTTGTCGCTGTTGTTGTATAACAATACCGACCATGCAGTTTTTCCATCGCGCCCGGCACGACCGGCCTCCTGAAAATAAGCTTCGACCGAGTCGGGTGCTTCCAGGTGAATGACGAACCGTACATCCGCTTTATCGATGCCCATTCCGAAAGCATTCGTCGAAACAATTACGCGGCATTTACCATTCTTCCAGGCATCCTGTTTGGCCGATCTGATTTTGGAAGTCAATCCGGCATGGTAATAGTCCGCTGAAATTTTATTTTTCTGAAGTAAATCACTGACTTCGCGTGTTAGTTTCCGGCTTTTCACATAGACAATTCCGGTTCCTTTGGCTTTTAAAACCGCCTTTACGAGATAATTAATCTTATCTTCCTCATTCCTGACCAGATAAACCAGGTTACTTCGGTAATAACTGGTGCGAAGTGTATTTTTCTTTTTGAATTTCAGTTGTTCCTGAATATCGTCGATTACCTGCGAAGTAGCAGTGGCTGTAACGGCCAGAACCGGAGCATTCGGCAATAAATCGCGCAATTCGGCAATCCGGAGGTACGATGGACGAAAATCGTAGCCCCACTGCGAAATGCAATGCGCTTCATCCACAGCAATCAGATTGACATCCAGTTGTCCGACCCTTTCCCTGAACCGATCGGTAGCAATCCGTTCCGGAGAAAGGTATAAAAACTTGTAATCGCCCCAGACCGCATTATCCATGGCTATTTTTATTTCCTGGGAACTCATTCCGGAATATATGGCCAATGCTTTTATTCCCCGCTGGTTCAGGTTTTCAACCTGATCTTTCATCAAGGCAATCAGTGGGGTAATTACGAGGCAAATACCTGGTTTCGAGAGCGAATAAACCTGATAAGTTACCGATTTTCCACCACCGGTTGGCATCAGTCCGAGCGTATCACGACCCTCCTCAACCGATTGAATAATCTCTTCCTGCAAAGGCCGGAATGATGCATAACCCCAGTATTTGGTCAATATTTGTTTGAATTCGCTCAAGTTTGCTTAACAAATTTTAAGATACATTAAAGTTTATAGTGATTGTGCCTCTAACAAATCGGGACTTTGGTACCTGATTTTTTAGTAGTTTTGTCGTTTAATCAGAATATAAAATTACACATAAATGTCGTTTTTCGTCGATAAAATTGTGCCGGGAGGTTTAACTTTAAATGATGTTCTGTTAATATCCTCTTATTCAGAAGTTTTACCGCGCCAGCGTGGATTCACCTTTTGGTTCACCCGCTGCATCAGGGTTAATTCTCCCTTTAATAAGGCATTAAGCATTAGCGAGACTCCTAATTACAATTCCAGATAAATGCAGAAAAAAGAAAAATGCAATAAGGAAGCTCACACATCCGTTTTATTCACTAAATCAATCCATAACTCTTCAAATCCTTGTAGTCCTATGAAAATACAATCCAATGATCCATTAAAAAGAAAGCTCAAAAACCTGATGAGAAATATTTCAATCATACTTCTTGTCATTTCTTCGCTTACCGTTTCTGCTCAAAAAAAGAACAATGTTGTAGTTACTATCGGCGACATTCCGGTTAGCACAGAAGAATTTGAAGCCAATTACCGGAAAAATAACACCAATATTCTGGACGAAAAAGATCGGAAAACTCCAGCACAATATATGGATCTGTATGTCAACTTTAAGTTGAAAGTCATCGAAGCACAAAAACTTGGATACGACACCATTAAATCGTTTGTTGATGAACTCAAAGGTTACCGTGCTGAACTGGCAAAACCCTATCTGACGAATGTTTCGTACAATGAAGAAATGGTTCAGAACGAATATTACCGAATGCAGCACGAACGAAAAGCAAGTCATATCCTGATTCGTGTCACTCCCGAAGCTTTGCCGGCCGATACGCTCGCTGCATGGAATAAAGTCACCGACCTTCGAAATCAAATCATCGCCGGAGCAGATTTCGGAGAAATTGCATCAAAAAAATCCGAAGATCCATCGGCAGCCGAAAACAAAGGATTGCTTGGTTATTTCTGTGCATTCCAGATGGTTTATCCATTCGAAGACATGGCTTACAAAACTCCGGTTGGTCAGGTTTCGCAGATTGTCCGGACCCGTTTTGGCTACCATTTAATCAAAGTTGAAGATGAACGTCTGGTGCCGGGTGAAATAAAAGTAGCACACGTTATGAAAATGTTTCCGAAACAGGCCAGCGAAGAAACGATCGCCAAACTGAAACTGACCGCAGACAGTATCTGGCTGAAAGCAAGTTCCGGTGCTGACTTTGCGGAACTGGCAAAAAAATATTCTGACGACAAACAGTCGGCTGTAAACGGTGGAGTGATGAATTTTTTCACCCCCACGAATATGGTTCCTACGTTTGCTGAGGCTGCCTTTGCATTGAAAAAAGATGGCGACATTTCACCGGTTATCCGCACTCCTTATGGCTGGCACATCATTAAACGGATTGAACTGCGTGCACAACAACCATTGGAAAAGATGCGTACTGAACTGGAATCCAAAATCAAACAAAATCCTCAGATCAGCAAATACAGCGACGAGGCCTTCGACCGGAAATTACGTGCCGAATATCAGTTGAAAACCGATCAGCCCAATTTTTCCAAATTCATTGCATTAGTTGCTGATACCACTTTGGGTAAAAACCTGACTATAAAAATGAATCCAATAAAAGGAAATGTTTTGGTGAGTTTCAGCAACAAAACCTACACCTGCGGAAATTTCATTGATTATATTGAAAGTCAGCGATATACACCTGTAATTTCAAATCCTGAACCTGCATTAAAGGAATTACTCGATAAATTCATCAATAACAAATTGCTTGAATTCGAAAATACTCAACTGGAGACTAAACAACCTGATTTTGCAAGGGTTTACAAAGAGTATCATGACGGTATTCTGCTTTTCAATATCTCAAAAGATAAAATCTGGGATGTGGCTTCAGCTGACACTGCCCGCCTTCAAAAATATTACGACCAGACTTCGAAGAAGTACTTCTGGAAAGAACGGTTCAAAGGCTTTGTGATTGAAGCAAAAAATGCAGAACTGCGGACCAAAGTCGAGACTTTACTCGATGGAAAAGACCTGAGTAAACAGGAACTGACTGACCTTTTCAATACAAAAACTGAAAATAATGTTCAGATTACTGAAGTGGCAGTTGAAAAGGGAGAAAATCCGGTTGTTGATTATTACATTTGGAGCGGTCCAAAACCTGCCGGATTTGATGAAACAATTACCTTTGTCCACGGAAAAACCACTCAGAATGAACAAAAAGTGTTGAAAGATGCCTGGGGACTTTATTCCTCCGACTTTCAGGAGCAGATCGAAAAAGAATGGATTAACTCATTAAAAGCGAAATATCCGGTTATCGTTAATACCAAATTGCTCAAAAAAATTCAGAATATTGAATGAGAAAGGCTGTCATTTATATTATTCTAACCAGCTATTTTCTAACAGCATGCAACTTGTTTTTTGAAAAGGAGGAACCAATCGCCAAAGTGGGCAGCAAGGTTTTGACCATGAAAGAACTATCAAAAAACACGCCTGATTACCTGGATGCTACTGACAGCTCTTTGTGGGCCGACGATTACATCAAGAAATGGGTTCAGCGCGAACTTTTGCTACTAAAAGCTGAAGAAAATCTGAAAGCTGAGTTGAAAGATGTGAGCAATGAACTCGAAGAATACCGTAATTCGCTCATCGTTTTCAGGTATAAAAACGAGCTGATTAAACAAAAAATGGATACCTCGCTGAAACCTTCAGATATTCAGAAATACTTTAACGAGCACCGCGAAAGCTTCATACTGAACCGAAACATTGTAAAAGCCATTTACATCAAGGTTCCGGTTGAAGTTTCGAGTCCAGATAACTTAAAGGAACTATGCCTTTCGAACGATCCTGCTAAACAGGCCAAACTGAATGAATATTGCCTGAGTTACGCCAAAGCTTATGACCGCTTTAACAACCAGTGGATAGCTGCCGATATAGTTCTGAAGAATACTCCGGAGCAAATTACTGACCAGAAGCTGTTTCTGGAAAGAAACCGTTTCACTGAAAGCAGCGATAAAATTTATTACTATATTGTCTGCATCCGCGATTATCGTTTGGAAGGTCAGGTATCACCCATCGAATATGTTGAAAACGACATTCAAAACCTGATTCTCAGTAAGCAGAAAATCGAATTTCTGAAACAAATCGAAAAAGACATATACAAGGAAGGCATTGATAACAATAAGGTTAAACTTTATAATACAAAAAAATAATCGTTTATGATCAGAAAACTAATTGGTTTATTTATCCTGTTGGGATATGTTGCCCTAAGCAATCCAGTCCTTGCACAAGATAAAACTGTTGACCAGATTGTGTCCGTTGTCGGGAAAAACATTATCCTGAAATCTGACATCGAAGGTATGTTTCAACAGCAACAAGCACAGGGAATAACCACCACCGGTGATATGAAATGTGAGATTCTGGAGAATTTGCTGGTTGAAAAACTTCTGCTCGCTGAAGCAGAACTGGATACCACCATTATTGTCAGCGATAGTCAGTTAAACTCGAGCCTGGAACAGCGGATTCAATATTTCATTTCACACCTTGGTTCTGAAAAAGAAGTAGAAGCATATTTCAAAAAATCGATAGTTGAACTAAAATCAGATTTGCAGGAAGTGATCAAGAATCAACAGATGACCCAACAGATGCAGGAAAAAATCATTGAAAAAGCCACTGTTACACCTGCTGAAGTTAGGGCACATTTTAAGACCTTACCTGAAGCAGAAATTCCGTTAATCGATGCACAGGTTGAATATGCTCAGATTACCGTATTACCGGTAATTACACTGGAAGAAGAAGACCGCATTAAGGCAACGCTTCGTGATCTGAAGCACCGGATTGAAAGCGGAGAAAGCGGATTTGCGCCAATGGCTGTTATTTACTCTGAAGATGTAGTTTCGGCCCGAAATGGTGGTGAATTGGACTATATGGGTCGCGGGAACCTTGATCCTGCTTATGCTGTAGCTGCATTTAACCTAAAAGGCGACAAGATTTCGAATGTGGTAAAAAGTGAGTTTGGATACCATATCATTCAGGCAATGGATCGAAAAGGAGAGCAACTCAAAACACGCCATATTCTGATGAAACCCAAAGTCTCGCCTGATGCCATGAAAAAAGCTTTCGGGCAAATTGATACGATCGCCAATATCATTCGCAAAGGAACGATGAAATTTGATGAAGCGGCCATCCGTTTTTCATACGATAAGAACTCGCGTAACAATGGTGGGGCTGTAATCAATCCCGAAACCAGTGAATCGAAATGGAAAATGAGCGAACTCGATCCTGATGTCAGTAAAGTTATTGGCAAGATGAACATCAACGAAATTTCCAAACCGTTCCAAACACTCGACGACAAGCAACGCCCTGTTTATAAAGTCATCAAGCTGCTCAATAAAACCGATGCACACAAAGCAAATATGCGCGATGACTATGTAGCACTAAGTAACGCGTACCTTGCCACTAAAAAAGAGAAAACACTGGATAGCTGGATACGGGAAAAACAATCAGGAACCTATGTTCACATTGATAATTCATACCTGAATTGTAATTTCAAATACAAAGGGTGGATGAAGTAAGTGGAAGTGCCTAAAGTGAGCTAAAGTTCGGAGTGCCTAAAGTTAAAAGTAAAATCAAAACTGGGATTTCAGCCCTGAAAGGGCGTCATATACCAGCACAGGGCAACGCCCTGTGTAAAAGTTTAGAAGAAGGAAAACCGTCCGCCGGAAGAAGTAAAGCAAAACGATTTTCAAGTTTCGGACGGAATGGTAATAAACATCAGTGATGAAAAAAAATAGTCAAAAAGGGAAATGGCTGGCTGTTGGAATTGGAATTGGTGTTTCGATTGGTGTTGCAATTAAAAATATTGGAGTTGGAATTGGAATTGGTGCAGCAATCGGACTCGCAATAGGAAAACTTAAATCACCAAAAGATTCAAATATTGACGATATTCAAATAGAATAGATTAAAAATTTAACAAGTTTACATTTTCTGAAAAAGGTGTCAATTTGTAATCAAAAAACATTAAGATGACATTTAAAAACGAAGTTGAAGCTGTAAATGCGCTGAGCAAAAAATTTGATCAGCTGCGTTCTGAAATAAAAAAACGGATTTACGGACAGGATGAAATTATCGATCAGGTATTGATCACCATGTTCAGCCGCGGACATTGCCTGCTTATCGGAGTTCCCGGACTTGCCAAAACTTTGTTGGTAAATACCATTGCCGAAGTACTTGGACTTCAGTACAAACGAATTCAGTTTACCCCCGACCTGATGCCTTCGGACATCATCGGAACTGAAATTCTGGACAAAGACCGGGAATTCAAATTTATTCGCGGACCAATCTTTGCCAATATCATACTGGCCGATGAAATTAACCGTACACCTCCGAAAACTCAGGCAGCATTGCTGGAAGCCATGCAGGAAAGGACGGTTACCGCAGCTGGCCAGAAATATGAACTCGACCAACCATTTTTTGTTCTGGCTACTCAAAACCCAATCGAACAGGAAGGAACTTATCCACTGCCTGAGGCTCAGCTCGACCGGTTTATGTTCTCCATATGGCTCGATTATCCTAAATTCGAAGATGAATTAACCATTGTCCAGAATACCACTTCAGGGTATCAAACTCATCTGAATGAAATTATTACCAAAGATGAAATCCGGTTTTTCCAGGATCTGGTTTTGAAAGTTCCTGTAAACGAAAACGTATTGAAATATGCGGTTGGTTTGTCAGCTAAAACGCGTCCAAACACCGAACTGGCAGCACCAATTACCAATAAATACCTCAAATGGGGAGCTGGTCCACGAGCATCGCAATACCTTGTATTGGGTGCAAAAACGCTGGCTGCCCTTCAGGGAAAATACTCACCTGATATTGATGATGTCAAGAAAGTGGCAGTTAACATTCTCCGTCACCGGATCATTAAAAACTATAAGGCCGAAGCGGAGAACCTTTCAGTTGAAGATATTATTTCGGAACTGATGAACTGAGCTGAATGATAAAAAGACCATACATTCCTGGTGTTGTCCGTATTATCCTGACTGGACTGATCTGTTTGCTTGCCTTTTCAGTAAACACCCAGGCCCAAAGCAGAAAAAAGGTAGAAATTCTGCATTGCGATCAGCTCCTTTTCAATGAACACATTGTTGCCAATGCCCAACGGCTTCTGGGTAATGTAAACATTACCGTTGACGGAGCCCTCATGTGGTGCGACAGCCTGTATTCTTACACGAACAACATGGTTGATGCATTTGGGAAAGTGCATATTTTACGGGGCGATACGCTAAACATGTTTGCTGATTTCATTCATTACAATGGCGATACCAAACTGGCCAAAGCCCGCCGGAATGTAAAATTAATTGACAAGAAAATAACCCTGACGACAGATTCACTCGATTATTCGATGGTGAACGATTTGGCTTCATATAATTATTCGGGTACGGTGAAGGACTCGACCAATGTGCTTACCTCTGTTGTTGGTCAGTATTACGTGAATGAGAAAAAAGCCTATTTCAAAACCAAAGTACAAGGGGTAACCAAAGATTATAAAATCAAATCGGATACACTCATTTACTTTACCGATTCCAAGAAAGTCTTCATGGAGGGGCCAACCCATATTTTTAATGAAAAGGATACGCTCTACGCCGAATATGGCTGGTACGACAGCATGAAAAGCTATGCCAAACTGACCAAAAAACCACGTATTTGGAACATCAAGCAAAAGGTGAAAGCCGATTCGATTTTCTACGACAAACAAAAAGGAGAAGGATTGGCCATGGGTCATGCACGCATTCAGGATATCGAGAACAGCATTATCGTACTTGGAAACCGGGTTCAGTATAACGACCTGACTAAGATCGCATCAGCAAGTGATTCGGCTGTGTTAATTCAGTATTCGAAAACCGATTCGCTTTATTTGCATGCCGACCATTTAATAACAAGACCTGACACTATCCCCGTAAAAAAGCCAATCCTGATTTCAAAAGTTTCTCCGGAAAAGAAAATAATTTCCAATAAAAAATTAGTTAAGGCTAATAAGAATTCAAAAAAAATGCAGGTCAAACCCGCTTTGGCCGACACACTGAACACGAAATCATCAATTCCGGAAACATTGACTTTTAAATCTTTAGAGAAAGACACCCTTTCCTCAACGATGAAAAGTGATTCGTTGAATTCGCCTTCTTCAGAGGACAAGACATTGGCAGAAAAATCATTAAAAAGCGATACCCTGAAGCCGGTTAAAACGATGCCAGACTCGCTACGGACTGATTCAGTAGCCATCAAAGCAAAAAAAGATGCCCGTTTGGTTATGGCGTATTATAATGTACGATTTTTCCGTACCGACGTTCAGGGAAAATGCGACTCTCTGGCCTATTGGTCAAAAGATTCAACCATTCAGTTATATACCAATCCGGTGATTTGGTCAGACAAAAATCAGATTTCAGCCAACTACATCGAAATGATTAACCGCAGTAAGGATCCGGATCAAGTCCTTTTGAAAGATGACGCATTCATTATATCCATGGACAATGACAGTTTACGATATAACCAAATCAAGGGCAAAATCATGACTGGCTATATCATTAAGAATAAGCTAAAAAAAATTGATGTGGATGGGAATGGCCAGTCGAACTATTACGCCCACGACGACAAAGGGGAAATTATTGGGTTAAACAAGGCAGAAAGCAGCAACATTACCATATATATGAACGACAATGGAAAGGTAAAGAAGATAGTTTTTATCAAATCGCCCGATGGAGAGCTCAAACCAATGGCAGATATAGCAGACGGTGATAAGCTTTTGCCAGGCTTCAGTTGGCAGGAAGAACTTCGACCAAAAAACAAGGAAGACATCTTCCGCATCATACTGCCAAAATCCACAACCTTGCCTTTACCAAAAGCTACTGGTCCTGTTAAGGAAAAGATTATTGAATAGTCTACGAACCGGACAAATTAAATACAATCCTCGCTCTCAATGAAAGTCCAGATTGAGAAGGAAGTTCTCTCATCGCATTTGGATTTGAAATTGGACTACGTGTGGCATAGATAACCGGACCTCCCGAAACAGAAAATGAAATTCTGGAATTGTTGGTTGTCATATTTAATGAGGGTCCAAGTAACAATTTTGCACCGCCTTCAGCTTCCTTAGCATCCCAAAAACCTTCCAAATCTTCACCTACCGCTTCGAATCCACCATAAAAATTGCCGGCTAAACAGTAATGGAATCCCAGACTTGTGATGATATCAATATTGTCCCGATTACGAGCCATAACCTTTTCAAAGAGCATGTTACCACCAGCTTTCCAGCGTGGAGCATCAAACGACACAGTGGCCCGGCTTAAAATGGATTTCACATTGTAGTAATCACGGCCAACACCTATGCCTATTCCCAAACGCAGTCCAAGATTCTTTTTTCCACCAATGAAATCACGGATTATTTCGGCCTGCTGGGCACTTAATACATTTGCTCCTCCTGAAAAGCCAAGTGAAGTGCTGGCATAGCAGGTAAACTGTTTTCCCAAATATCCTTTTACAGCAAACTGCTGGCCCACTCCAGCGTATCCAAAAGGCCCGGATACCCGTTCACCATAACTTCCGGAATAATCCAAACTCCACTTTAAATCATTAGGAGTCAAAGTGGTCATTGAAAATAAAAAAGGTTCAGGCGATCGTTTTACGGTTAGAAATTTGTCTCCATCCTGATTTTGCGCCATTGCTGAATACAGCATAAACATGAATATCAGGAGAATAAGATTATTTTTATTCATATTTAATCTATGCATTTAATTTATCCTTGAAAATTTTGAATTGTAATAATGAAAAGCAGATTTTATCATCATTAACTTTCATCCAATTGAACACTTCATAAACTGAAAGGTTTTCAAACAAAACACGACAATTTTGACATGTAAAATTAGATATTGTAGATTTCACTTTGTTTAAGAATTGATGAATATGTAATTACAATGCAAAAATCACCCGGTTTATTGCAGTCAATCCAAATATATTTAATAATTTGCTAATCAAAATTTCAAAAACCTAATTCATGAAAAACCTGTTAAAATCCTTTGTTTTACTGGCAATTCTGGGATATGCAATCCCTTCCTATTCGGCTTTGCCACCCAATGATTTTGCTAAATCAGGCATCTCTGTTGGAGTGGTGGTAGAAGACCTCAATGAATCGCTGGACTTCTACATCAATGTTATTGGAATGGTTAAAACCAGTGAATTCAGTGTGGATGCTGATAAAGCCAAAGAATTGGGGCTGAGCAATGGAAACCGTTTCGATGTGAAAGTACTGAAACTCGAAAACAGCGAAAATGCACCCGAATGGAAATTGATGAGTTTTGGCAAAAAATCAGCTCATCCGAAACAAAACTATGTACCCGACGATACGGGGATTCAGTACGTCACCATCTTTGTGAAATCGATGAAACCAATCCTTGAACGGATTCAGAAACACGGCGTAAAAACTCTGGGAAAATCTCCAACCATGCTCGATGCAGATCGCCAGTTTATTTTGGTTCAGGATCCGGATGGTAATTTTATTGAACTCATCGGGCCGAAATAAATCAGCTAAAAGCAGAAACGCAAGGCTTGCGACCTTGCGTTTCTGTATGTGAACGAAATTTAGTATTCGTCTTCATTAAAAAAGAAATCATCCTTGCTCGGATAATCAGGCCAGATGTCTTCAATACTTTCGTAAATCTCGCCTTCGTCTTCAATTTCCTGCAGATTTTCGATGACTTCCAATGGAGCTCCACTTCGGATGGCAAAATCGATCAATTCATCTTTACTTGCTGGCCATGGGGCATCCTCTAATTTCGAGGCTAATTCGAGTGTCCAGTACATATAATTATTTTATTAAGGTGGTTAAACTGGTTTTTTAAAACTTTTGCGAATATAACAAAAATTCGGATTCTGCAAACAATTCAGAATATTATTCACTGACATCAGGAGACCACAGTATTTCCGCTGCTTTCTGATCCATCGACACCTTTCTGGAGAGTACAAAAAGATAGTCCGACAGGCGGTTCATGTACACAATCAGGTTCGGATCGACTTCCACTTTTTCAGCAAGTCCAACAATCAGGCGTTCTGCTCTCCGGCAAACTGTACGTGCCACATGACAAAACGAAGCAGCCTGACAACCACCTGGTAAAATGAAATTTCGGAGCTCAGGTAATTGCTCGTTCATCTCGTCCATTTCATTTTCAAGCAATAAAATATCGGCTTCAACAACCGGTATATGTTTTTTTATTAATGTAATGGAGTCTTCGGTAGCCAGATGAGCGCCAATCACAAAAAGCTTATTCTGAATTTTTTCGAGCATCTCATCGGCATGTCCATCAGTTTGCAGCGAACGAACAACACCAAGAAATGAATTTAACTCATCAACAGTTCCATAAGCTTCGAGTCTGAGATCAAATTTTTTGACCCTTGAACCACCAATTAAACCAGTAGTTCCAGTATCGCCTGTACGTGTATAAATTTTCATATTAGTAAACCGGATCAGGATTTACATAATCAGCTTCAATTTCACCGTCTTTCAGGCGAATAATGCGATGAGCGTGTTTCGCAATAGATTCCTCATGGGTCACTACAATCAGGGTATTTCCCTTAGAATGTATTTCGGCGAACAATTGCATAATTTCTTCTGAAATTTTTGAATCAAGGTTTCCTGTTGGCTCATCAGCTAAAAGAATGCAAGGATTATTTACCAAAGCGCGTGCAACCGCCACACGCTGCCGCTGACCACCGGATAATTCGTTCGGTTTGTGCTCAATACGATCGGCCAAACCCACCTCGGTTAATATTTTTTCAGCCTGAATAATTCGCTGTTGTTTCTTGATCCCGGCATAAACCAAAGGCAACATCACGTTTTCGAGTGCAGTATTCCGGGGAAGCAGATTGAATGTCTGAAATACGAATCCGATTTCCTTATTACGAATTTCAGCAAGTTCGTCGTCTGATAAATGACTAACGTCCTGATTATTCAATTCATAAAAACCGCTTGTTGGAGTATCCAGGCAACCGATCACGTTCATCAGTGTCGATTTTCCAGAACCTGAAGCTCCCATAATGGCGACATATTCGCCTTTATTGATATTCAGCGAAACCGAGCGCAAAGCCCTGACTATCTGAGTTCCGACTTTATAATTCTTGACTATTTTTTCGAGTTTGATAACAGCATTCATCTTTTGACCAATTGGTTTGATTGCATTAGTTAAGCAATGTTTCCTTCCATTACAATTTCTGCGGCTAATTTATGATTTATTGAACAGAACCTGATTAGTTCATCCTTTTTTTATCTTTGTTCCATGTCAGAATTTCTGGAGCAGGATATTAAATTTTTACCCGGCGTCGGACCTCAGCGGGGCGAAGTGCTAAAAAAAGAATTGAAGATTTTCACTTTTGAAGACCTCCTGTACTACTTTCCATACAAATACATCGACCGGACGAAATTCTATCCGATCTCGGAAGTAACCAGTACCATGTCGTATATTCAGCTAAAAGGCAGAATTATCCGGTTCGAAACTTCCGGAGAAGGTGCAAAACAGCGCCTGATTGCCCAATTTCGGGACTCTTCCGGAGTCATGGAATTGCTTTGGTTCCAGGGAATTAAATGGGTAAAGGAGAACCTCAAGCCAAATGTGGAATACATCGTCTTTGGTAAGCCATCCATTTTCAGCGGAAAGCTCAACATTATTCATCCTGAACTGGAACCGGCAGATCAGAAGCCCATATCAACCGGAGTTTTTCAGGCATTCTACAATACGACAGAAACTATGAAAAAGAAATTTTTGACGAGCAAGGCTCTGAATAAATTTCAATCCAATCTGTCGGCACTCATCGAAGGAAAAATTCAGGAGTCCCTCCCACCCGCTCTGATCGGCAAATTAAAACTGATGTCGCTCCCCTCTGCACTAAGGCAGGTTCATTTTCCTGAAAATCCAAATGTGTTGAAAACAGCAATTTTCAGGTTAAAGTTTGAAGAGCTGTTTTTTATTCAACTTAAAATTTTAAGTCTGAAACATCATCGCGAAGGCTCTTTCAAAGGATTTGTCTTTTCTCAGGTTGGATACAACCTAAACACTTTTTTCAACAATCACCTGCCTTTCGAACTGACCAATGCGCAAAAGAAAGTGATTAAGGAAATCCGGAAAGATATGGGTTCGGGTAAACAAATGAACCGACTGCTTCAGGGCGATGTGGGAAGCGGAAAAACACTTGTTGCCCTGATGACTGCTTTGATTGCCTTCGACAACGGATTTCAGGTCAGCCTGATGGCACCTACCGAAATTTTGGCCATGCAGCATTACCAGTCCATCAAAAAAATGACCGATGGCCTGGGAATCAAAATTGCACTTTTAACCGGCTCCACAAAAAAAGCCAAACGAGTCGAAATTCATGAACAACTGGAAGACGGCAGTTTGCAATTGCTGATCGGAACACATGCGTTGATTGAAGACAAAGTAAACTTTCTGAAACTCGGCTTGGTGATTGTGGATGAACAGCACCGTTTTGGCGTTGCCCAGCGTGCCAAACTCTGGAAGAAGAATGAATTTACCCCGCCACATGTGCTGGTCATGACTGCCACTCCGATTCCGCGAACTCTGGCCATGACTGTTTACGGCGACCTGGATGTTTCGGTAATCGACGAGTTGCCACCCGGACGGAAACCGATACAAACCATGCATTATCACGAGAACAGAAGAAAACAGGTTTACGATTTTATGCGCGAACAAGTTGAAGCGGGCCGTCAGATCTATGTGGTTTATCCGCTGATCAAGGAATCGGAAAAACTCGACCTGAAAAATGTTGAAAACGGGTACGAACTTCTGAAGCAGGTTTTTGCACGATATTCAATCAGCATGGTTCATGGGAAATTGAAACCTGCTGAAAAGGAGGCAGAAATGAGCATGTTCAAGGAAGGGAAAACGCAAATCATGGTGGCAACAACTGTTATTGAAGTTGGAGTGGATGTTCCGAATGCATCGGTCATGATTATTGAAAGTGCCGAACGGTTTGGCCTTTCGCAACTGCACCAGCTTCGCGGGCGTGTTGGTCGCGGTGCTGAACAATCCTATTGCCTGCTGATGTCTTCCTATAAAATCAGCAACGAAAGCCGGAAACGCCTCGAAACGATGGTGCGTACCAACGACGGATTTGAAATTGCGGAGGTTGACATGCAGTTGCGCGGTCCTGGCGATCTGGAAGGAACGCAGCAAAGCGGAATTGGATTTACCCTGAAAATTGCTAACCTGGGCCGCGATGGTGAAATCCTTCAGCATGCCCGAAACCAGGCTTCAGATCTACTGGATAATGATCCAAAACTCGAAAAACAGGAAAATCAGGTTTTGGTTTACAATCTCCTGAAAATGAAAAACACCGAATTCAACTGGAGTTCGATCAGCTGATCCTGAATTCAATACCGTAAACATTTGTAGAGACGCACGGCCGTGCGTCTTTACGTCACGACAAAACAGACGTCACAAAAAAAACTGATATTCTTCAGGATGTACTTCAAAACATTGGACTATATTTCGTCCCTCAAAAAAAACAAGAAGATGAAAAAAATAAGTATCGGAATTGCATTCATGATTGTCCTTACATTGGGTATTCAGGCACAAAATGTCAGTAAAGGAAAGATTATCACCGAACAAAAAGGGAAAGGTTTCTATTTTGAATCCATCCTGAAAGATGTGACGGCAGTTGAAGAAAAACAGACAGAAAAGGAACCTTACCAGCGTTTCGTGATGGATCAGACGGGAATGGATTTGCCGAACAATCCTTCACTTTATACTACAGTCTGGAGTAATCCAACCCAGTCGCAGGGAAATGCCGGTACCTGCTGGAGTTTCTCAACGACTTCGTTCTACGAATCAGAAGTACTTCGCCAGCACGGCAAAAAAGTTGAAATATCTGAAATCTATTCTGCCTATTGCGAATATATTGAGAAAGCCCGGCGGTTCATTGAAAAGCGCGGAAACTCTGTATTTTCGGAAGGATCGGAAGGCAATGCAGTAGCCCGGATCATGAAAACCTATGGTGCAGTTCCTGATGAAATCTATTCAGGATTAATCGACGGCCGAAAATACCACAGCCATGCCAAAATGGTGGAGGAAATGACGGCATTCCTGAATTCGTTGAAAACCTCGAATGCATGGAACATGGACTATGCTCTGGAAACCATCAAGTCAATCATGAACCATTACCTGGGTGTACCGCCAAGTGAATTTAAGCTTGAAGGCAAAACCTATACTCCGCAAACTTACCTGAAAGATTACCTTCAGATTAACCCGGATGACTTTATTGAAATCCTTTCATACAAGCAGGAACCATATTGGCAACAAGTAGAATACAAAGTAACCGACAACTGGTGGCACAACAAAGATTACTACAATGTTCCGCTTGATGATTTTATGGCTGCGCTGAAAAAGGCCGTTAAAGCCGGATATTCCCTGAGTATTGGCGGCGATGTTTCGGAGTCTGGATTTAGCCGCGAAACCAACTGTGCTGTGATACCTGATTTCGATATTCCTTCAGCCTATATTAATGAAGATGCCCGCCAGTTCCGTTTTTCAAACGAAACTACGACCGACGATCATGGTATGCAGGTAATTGGTTTTCTCGAAAACTACAAAGGTTTGGGCAAAGACTGGTACCTGATTAAAGATTCGAGTTCTGGTTCGCGGAATGTTGGTTCAGACAACCCGAATTTTGGATATTACTTCTTCCACGAAGATTACATTAAACTAAAAATGATGGGATTCACGGTTCATAAAGATGCCGTGAAAGATATCCTGAAGAAATTCAAATAAACCTCGAAAGCCTCGCAACAGCGGGGCTTTTTATTTCATAAGGACGATCCTCAATACCTTGAAATCAACCGACACTGGAAAAAACTCATAGGGCAAACGCATCTAAAATGCAAGTATTGCATATCTCACTTTCTTCGGCCTGAAAGGCCAGCTTATTCTAGTCCCAGACAACGTCTGGGGTAAAAGGAATAATTGGAAACCAGTCCGCACGGGGACAATAATCAAGGCAAAGATCTTCTTTTGGACGCCTGCCTGCTGCAGGCAGGGAATTGGGATACATACCTCTTCGTCCGCAATAATGATAACCTTTCAAAAAATGTTATAACGCGGACGATTATAACGCCCATTTTCCAACCCTGGGCGACACTCCGTTTGCCTTTCGACTGAGCTCACGCCGAAGCCCTGGGTTAGAATAAGCTGGCCCTTCAGGCCGATGGTTTGTCCATTTATCATCATTTCAGTTTTAAAAAGATAGGTATATAGAGTAGCGATACATACTGGGGGTGGGTAAAAAAAATTAGATGCGTTTGCCTTGGAAAAACTCATTCTTTCGCTTCTTCTTCCTCCTATTTTCCTAACACTTATTAGGGATTGTCAGTTTCATTAAGTCCACACATCTTTACGAACACAGAATATCATTCTATTTCGAGAATTCTGAGAATTCAATTTTCTAATACCCGATTAACTTTGAGGACAATCATTCAGCTTTTATCAATCATTTTAATTACTACTTCTTTGTTTGCTCAACAGCCCTGCAACGAGGATTCTTTAATGAACATAAAAGGAAAATGGACAAAAAGCACCGGGTCCAATTCATACCGCGCCAAATCGCCACAGGTTGTCACGGGATTGGAAAATATACTTCAGCTTTTAAAAGCCGCTTATCCTGAACCAAAAGGAATGGAGGCTCGTTGGGACAGTGAACAGGGAAGGCATGAAAGCCTGATTCAGAACGGTCCGATCGCCTTCGACTTTATGGCATCGTTCAAAAAATATTATTGCGACCTTATCATCGGTAATAAAAGCAACAATTACAAGAGCAGTTTTGGAAACAAGCATTTTCTGAGTGATGAAACGGGTACCTGGTTTTATGTTTGGGCAAACTGGCCAGGCTGGTTCGCCAGTGAAGACGGTGAATTTAAAATAGAAAGCAAACATGTATATATGCTTACCCCAAAAATGGGTGAACTTGATGGATTTCAGGTAGTCGCCGGAAGAGATGGCGACTCGCCAAACCAGTTCTCAAGAACCATTTTAGTTACACGTCAGGGGCGATCACCTTTCATTCCAGTTACCCAAAAACAATTTTTACAGGACTTTTTAAAGGAAAAGGAGGCTGACTTTCTCCGGCAAAATGGAGCCACTCCAGAAATATATTACAAAAAAGAAATCAAAACGGCGCAGGATTATTTAGCCAATACTTCAGAAGAAGAACTGGCCAAACCTGGCTATCACGAAGGGCCCACACATTCGTTCGATTTCAAAAAATTTGCCGATGAGAAAAAAGGCTATCTGATGGTACAGGTAAATGAAAGCTACTTTAACAAAAAGCTCCCTTCATATATGCCACAGTTTTTGGTAGTGTATTGGAGATGGGAAAGTAATAAATCGTCGTTGAATTATGCAGCACAGATTGAAAATAGCTTTGATTTCAAGGCTTTGCAGCAAATGCTGGACAAATAAAACTAATCATATCTAAAAGAAACAACTTTATGAAAAAATTAATTCTGATTTCGCTGAGTATCTTATTTTTGGTTTTGCACACTCCAGCTCAATCCAAAACCCCCAAAGCCCCAACCCAAAAGGAAATGGACGATGCCATGCAGGGAATGCAAAAAATAATGGATGGAATGAGTCCAGAGGACAAAAAGATGATGGAGAAAATGGGTGTTAAAATTCCATCCATGAACAGCATGCCCAAAATGTCGGAACAACAAATGCAAAATGCAATGGACATTGCAACCCGGGTAGTTCCTCCTAAAGATGATGCCAGAATCGCTTCCATTTCAAAGATTCCATTAACCAGCAGCACATTACCTGCCTATTTATCAGCATCACACACAAAGGTTCTGGCAGTGCTTAGGCCTGAAGCAAAAACAAAAGGTGAAGAGTTATATCAGTCCTTTAAAAAGAAGAACAAATCCTCCATCTCAGTAGGCAATTCTGCTGCAAGTCTTTGGATGATGGGTAAACCTGAATTGGCACTGTATGTCCTGGGAAAAGCCTGCATTGACGATCCGGCAAATACCGATAACCGGAACAATTATGCCTCGATGTTGTCCATGTCGGGTGCCGAACAGCTGGCTCTTCCCATCCTGAATAATTTAAATAAACGATTCCCGAAAAACAGCACCATCCTCAATAATATTGGCCAGGCCTGGTTTGGATTGGGAGATATGGATCAGGCTGTGGCGTATCTCGATAGCACAATTCACTTATTTCCTGCTCATTCGCAGGCCAATGCAACCAAATCGGCCATAGAAGAAAGCAAAGGCAATAAAGATGCTGCTGTTGCAATTCTGAAAAAATCGCTGAAAGAGGCCTATTCGGAAGACAAACAAGATAAACTGGCACAGCTTGGTTATGAGTTTGATGAAAAAGATATCATATTGCCTTTCAAACCCAAACAAGATCCATTGGGTCTTGAAAAGTTTAATCCTCCGGCTATTCCGAAAACAGTAGAAGAATCGGTGATTCTCGAAAAAGAATGGAGACAATTTAAAGATGAATGCACGTCAAAAATTGATCAGCTTGCACCACTGCTAAACCAGGCAAGGATCAATGCAACTACTGCTACCGAGAAACGGCAGAAGGAATTCATGGATGGTACCAACAAACAGTCTATTCCATACTTTGCTTCAAGGGTAAATATCAAACTAAAGGCTTTGTCAACCGATGCTGATGGAACTTACACCCGAAGGATTGCAACCGCATTACAACAGTTGAACGATTACAGTACCAACAAAGCTTCGCTAACAAAAGATTTTGATAAAGCCATAGCCAAATTGAAAAAAGAGGAAGCTAAACAGGACGGCGAGGGAAAAGCCAACGCTGACTTTTGTCCACGATTCGTTGCCCTGGAAAATGATTATTTGAAAGCCTACAATACGGAATGGGAACAAATTCATAACGAAGCAATAGCTGCTATCCGCCAGAAGTTCAATCAGGAAACTTATTATCAACTGTACACAAAATGGCCCGAGGATTTTGAAGTTATCAGGCTGACAACGCAAATACAATGGATATCCACTTTACACGATACCTATTATTTGTCTATAAATTCTCCTGTTTGTGATCCTGAAAAAGAGGTAAAAAAAGGGAAAAGTGGACCCTTACCTGATTTTGATGATATCCATTGTGAATATCATTCTGAACTTTCTACGCCGATTGGAAAAATAAGTATGGATTGCAGTCGCCTGACTGCAGAACTTGACCTGGAAGTTGTAAAACTTGGAATCAAACAGAACATGAACAAGGAAGGATTCAGCGATCAGTTTATGGCTTGTTCTGTTGAAATAGGTGCAAGCAAAACGATAGGAACCGGTGATCTTGGTCCGTTAAAAGCAGAAGCATCAGTTGGTGGTAGTGTAAAAGCTGAGTTTGACCGGAACGGGTTGATAGATATCACCGCTAAAGCCGGAGTGGAAGCAAAAGCGGGTATTGAAATAAAGGGCGCTGAGTCCGGAGGTGATGTATCACTGAATGCTAAAGTCGGCCTTGATGCAAAGATAAGTCTGATAAGCGGCCATGGATCGATTGAAGGAGCCGGCACTTTAAGCGGAATGTCGAAATATAGTTATTGATTCATTACAGGAAATTTTTCTGATGATGCATAAATCCGGAAAAATGATTTCCTCATTCTGAAATAAGCCTGAACAAATTTCGTTATAGATTGTCGAAGAAGAGATGCAAACGAAATGGTTAATCAGAAATGTAATAAATAAGCATTCTGATCACAATTTCATGAAAGTATATTAGGCAATCAGAAATCAGAAAGGTAAATTTGATCCATTCATTTTTCCTGAAAGTATACCATATGACAGATTTAGAGCGGGTTTTAAAATACTTAAAAGGAAGTTCAAAAGGCAAAATTGATTTGCGGAATGCTGATCTTACCAATAAAAACCTTACCGACGTGAACTTTACCGATGATGAACTTTTAGATGAAGAATGAATTGAGTATCAGGAATGACTCAACACAGTTCTCTACCTATTTTATTTCAAGCACTTTACCTTTCAAATTAATTCTACCGGTTAAAGTTTCAGTTGTTTCAGCATGATTTGTACCAGAAAATCCAGGTTGTTCGCCACCAACTGAAACCGTAAAATATCCAGGTTCAACCACAAGCTTATTTTTGTCATTAATCATCGACAGCTGACGAGGCTCCATTGTAAACTCAACCTTTTGAGATTCACCTTTCTTCAAAGAAATGCGTTTAAAACCTTCCAGCGAGCGGATTGGACGTGGTGTTGAAGCTTTTTCGTCGGAAAGATACAACTGTACCACTTCTTCGCCATCGCGTTCACCAGCATTGGTCACCTGAACTGAAACCTTAATGTTTTCGCCAACTTTTGCTTCTTTCTGAAGATTAAGTTCCGAATAAGTAAAACGGGTGTAACTCAAACCAAATCCGAACGGATACAATGGAGTTTGCCGGAAATAGCGGTACGTGCGTCCTTCCATATCGTAGTTTTCGAATGCAGGCAACTGTTCAACTGATTGGTAATAAGTAACCGGTAAACGTCCGGCCGGGTTGTAATCTCCAAACAACACATCAGCCACTGCATTTCCGCCTTCCTGTCCGGGATATCCGGCAGTCAGGATTGCATCCATATTTTCGGCAGCATAATTGATTGAAAGTGCACTTCCATTGATCAAAACCAGTACAACAGGTTTCCCGGTAGCATTGATGGCTTCCATCAGGTCACTTTGAGTCTTGGGCAGATTCAGATGTGTGCGGTCGCCACCTTTAAATCCATCCACCTGAATCGGCATTTCTTCGCCTTCCAAACGCTGGTTCAGGCCTAAAACCAATACAACCAAATCTGATTTTCCGGCTGCTTCAACAGCCTGTGCCAACATGTTTGGCTGAGGAGTTGCCCAAAGTAATTTAGCATCGCCATCGCCATGGTAGTTGGCGTAATCAAACACCAATTTGTAGCGTTTTCCGGCTTCCAATTTCAGCATTTTGGAATCATGAAAAGCACTGTGTTCATTATTTCCACCAACAATTTCTTTGCCTTCATAGAAAATCTTGAAAGATGGCATGCTCCAGCCACCAATTTCATAACTGCCTGTTTGAGGCACTTTCAGGAATGTAGTCCAGCGAATTCCAAAATTATCAACCGGCATCCGTGGATCTGGTGAACCAGATTCCCAGTAAAAATCGATGTTATCGTCAATACGGGTAAACAGCGGCTGACCTTCCAATTTGTTGTTTGTATAATATTCGCCGAATGCTCCTTGTTTCCCGTCTTCAGTTTCCAGGTAAACCGATGGAATCGGAACAAGCTTCGAAATACCATTGGCCAATTCACTTCCCTGAGCATAAATTACTTCAGTTTGCGGAGCTACTTTATTTCTGATTCCCTGCAAAACAGTTACCGGATGCGAAGGAATACCGTTGTAATTACCCCACAAAGATTCAATTTCGTCGGCATTCGGACCAATAACCGCAATGCGCGAAAATGATTTTTTTAACGGAAGCGTCTTGTTTGAGTTTTTCAAAAGAACGATACTTTCTCTGGCAGCAATACGTGCCAAATAGTCGTGAGCCGGGTTGTCGTTTACCGAAAATGGAATTTGCGCATAGGCCACTTTTTCGTCAGGATCGAACATGCCCAGCTTCATACGGGCAGTCATCAGACGGCCAACAGACACATCAATATCTTTTTCAGTAAGCAGTCCGCGTTTCACCGCTTCAGGCAATGCTTTATAGGTATCTCCGCACTCGAGGTCAGTGCCTTGTTTAACAGCTAAAGCAGCGGCTTCAGCTTCATCTTTGGCCACTTTGTGAGATTGCCATATATCGGAAATCGCCCAACAGTCGCTCACCACATAACCCTTGAATCCCCACTCATTGCGAAGTATTCCTGAAAGTTCGGTACTGGCACAACAAGCCTGACCATGCAAACGATTGTAAGCACCCATCACGGAATACACGTCACCATCAACAACCAATGTCCGGAAGGCAGGCAAGTAGGTTTCCCGTAAATCGCGTTCGCTCACAGTGGCATTAAATACATGGCGCGAAGGTTCCGGGCCTGAATGAACGGCGAAATGTTTTGCAGTAGCCACCACTTTTAAATAATTTGGATCATCACCCTGCAAACCTTTTACAAACTGAAGTCCCATTTGACCGGTCAGGTATGGATCTTCACCATAGGTCTCATGGCCCCTTCCCCACCTTGGATCGCGGAAAATATTGATGTTGGGTGACCAAAAAGTCAAACCCTGATAAATACCGTGCATTCCACGTCTCAGAAATTCATGATGTTTGGCGCGTGCTTCATCCGAAATGGCATTTGCTACCTGATGAATGAGTTCGGTATCCCAGGATGCAGCGATTGAAATTGACTGCGGAAAAACGGTCGCATAACCTGCCCGGGCAACACCATGCAAACATTCGTTCCACCAGTTGTATGCAGAAATTCCAAGCCGGTCGATGCCTGGTGCCTGATAGCGCATCTGTGCGATTTTTTCCTGAAGTGTCATTTCAGAAAGAAGACTTTCAACGCGTTCCTGAGTGGAAAGATTCGTATTTTGAAATTGGAATTTAGTTTGTGAAATGCCCAGAAATGGGCAAACAATCAGAAAATAAAAGAAAATGCGTTTCATAAAATTGTTATTAGTTATTCTGGTCTGGTCTGGTCTGCAAAGCTATAAAATGAAAATAAATTTCCAAATGAAAAGCTTCAGCGACCCATAGATTTTCTCAAAAAATCTATGGGTCGCTGAATAATAGAAGAATAATATCAGGTTAAGTCACAATGAGATATATTGTTGCAGCAATGACCGCTCCCAGAACAGGTCCGGCAACCGGTATCCATGCATATCCCCAATCGCTTGTACCTTTGGATTTTATCGGTACCAGAGAATGAATGATTCGCGGCCCCAAATCACGGACAGGATTAATTGCATAACCTGTCAATCCGCCCAAACTCATACCGATTGAAACAACAAGCAAGGCCACTGGCAAAGCACCAACTGATCCTAATCCCATTTTAGCCTCTCCAATACCGACAGATTTAAACTCAGGACCTGCAATGAACAAAACAACGAAAATCAGAATAAAAGTTCCGACGACTTCGCTCAATATATTTCGAGGCGTATTTTTGATGGCCGGTGAGGTGCAAAAGGTTCCTTTTATGGTTCCTGCATCTTCGGTCCGGTTATAATGATCGGCAAAAAGCAGCCAGGTTAATAATGCTCCTGACATGGCTCCCAGAAACTGGGCCAGAATATACAAAGGCGCATCGGCCCAGGCAAATTTTCCGGCAACCGCCAATCCAATGGTTACAGCAGGATTTAAATGAGCTCCACTTGATGGGCCGGCAACAATAACTCCAATGAAGACACCCAGCCCCCATCCGAAAGATATTAAAACCCAGTCAGCACCTTTTGCAAAGGTGTCTTTCAACGAACTATTGGCACAAACTCCGGTTCCCATCAGGATCAGGATACAGGTGCCCAGGTATTCAGCAACAATTGGATTCATAGAATATTAATTTAAAATGTAACCATTTGCAAATTCGGTGTACTGTTGAACTTGTTCCTTCTGCCATTTCTTTCTTAGACCAAGTTCTTTGCCCATTAATGCTGCAACTTCAGGAGCCATCGCTATACTTGCCCGGGCATCGAGCAAGAGTGCACGGGTTCTGCGTGCAAGAACATCTTCAACCGTCCGTGCCATCTCATCCCGCACGGCCCAAATAACCTCAGCTTTCAGATAAGGCAAATCCGGATGAAGCTTTTCCCCGAGTTCCGGTTCCAGACCTATTATCGATTTTATCTTCGGAATATCCGACCCATAAACTTGCAAATGCCCTGAACCAGACTTTTTTAAAAATCCGTGAATGGGCATATTTTTGGTAACACATTCCATTGTTTTCAGGCCACCTAAAAGAATTGCCTTATCCACAATATCTTCTCCCATTTTGCGATAGGTTGTCCACTTTCCGCCAATCATGGTGATTAATCCTGATTTTGAAATGATCAACTTATGGCTTCGCGAAATTTCCTTAGTTTCCTGGGTTTTGCCTTCAGGAGCAGCCAATGGTCTTAACCCTGCGAATATGCTTAACACGTCTTTCCGTTTAGGCTTCTTCGTCAGGTATTTACTGGCTGTACTTAAAATGAATTTTATTTCTTCATCCAAAGCTCTGGGTTCAATTTCAGGATTCTCAACCGGCGTATCGGTTGTTCCAACCACTACTTTCCCATGCCACGGAACGGCAAATAACACCCGCCCATCGTCAGTTTTTGGAATCATAATTGCTGAATTACCCTGTAGAAATGAATGATCCAGAATAATATGGATACCCTGGCTGGGTACAATTGTTCTGACATGATCCGGATCATCCATCCGATTGACTGAATCAACAAAAACGCCGGTCGCATTGACAACCACTTTTGCCTTAATGGTATAGTAACGGTTATTTTCTGAATCAAAACATTCGACACCGGAGATGATGCCCTCATCATTTTTAATCAAACGGGTCACTCCGCAATTATTCAAAACAAAACCGCCATTATCAGTAATAGTTTGAGCCAAACTTATTGCAAGTCTTGAATCGTCGAACTGACCATCGTGATAGATTACGCCACCTTTCAAACCCTCTTCAACCAGGTTTGGTATGGCTTTCATCGTTTCCTCTTTGGTAATATGAATCGATGGACCCAGTCCTAATTTTCCGGCCATCATGTCGTAAACTTTCAAACCAACGGTATAAAACGGCCCGTCCCACCAATCATAATTGGGAATGATGAACTTTTGATTTTTCACCAGGTGTGGCGCATTCTGCAAAAGAAGTCCCCTTTCATTGAGAGCTTCCAGAACCATACCAATATCGCCTGCGGCAAGGTAACGGACTCCACCATGCACCAACTTTGTGCTTCGGGATGAAGTTCCTTTGGAAAAATCATATTTTTCGAGAACCAGCGTGTCATAACCTCTGGATGCCGCATCAACTCCGGCACCCAACCCGGTTGCGCCACCACCGATAATTACAATGTCCCAGATTTTGTCCGGAGAATACCGTATTGCCCTTAATGATTCTGAACGTTTCATGATTCAGCTTTTTTATTTCTATTTTGAAGGTCGATTACTTATCGCCCGAAAGATCAATTTCCTCTTTACTTATTTCAAATGACGAAGGACTTTTTCCTGAATTTATTAGTCCATCCAGTTTTTGGTCCTCTCAACTGCTTTATACCAACGTGCCTTGAGTTTTTTATGATCTTCCTTATCACCTTTTGGCTTAAATACCTGTTCCACCTGCCATTTTTCCTGAAGTTCCTCAATCTTCCACATTCCAACAGCAAGGCCAGCCAAGTAGGCAACACCAAGCGCAGTTGTTTCCATATTGGTAGAGCGGACCAGGTCAACTTCTGAAATATCAGACTGAAACTGAACCATGAGATTATTGGCTGCAGCACCACCATCCACCCGCAATTCGGAGATTGCTTCGCCTGAATCCATTTTCATGGTTTCAATCACATCGTTAACCTGAAAACAGATACTTTCAAGTGAGGCCCTTGTCAGGTGAGCTTTGGTTGTTCCGCGTGTAATTCCGAATACCGATCCTCGGGCATAAGGATCCCAATGCGGAGCACCCAATCCGGTAAGTGACGGCACAAAAACTACTCCTCCGCTATCCTCAACTTGTCCAGCCAAAGCTTCACTTTCAGCAGAATCCTTAAAAAACTCCAACTCATCGCGAAGCCACTGAATGATTGCACCACCCATAAAAACACTGCCTTCCAGCGCATAGGTAACCTGGTCACCGATTTGCCATCCGATGGTTGTTAATAGCTTGTTTTTCGAAATAATTGCTTTCGATCCCGTATTCATAACCAGAAAACAACCTGTTCCATAGGTACATTTGGCCATTCCTTCGCTGATACACATTTGACCAAACAAAGCAGCCTGCTGATCACCGGCAATACCGGCAATAGGAACGCCAAGCAGTTGTTCAATATCGGTAACCTCGCCATTGATATGGCTCGAAGGCACGACTGTTGGAAGAAGTGATGCCGGAATCCCCAATATTTGAAGCAATTCTTCATCCCATTTCAGGGTATGAATATTAAACAGCATGGTCCGGCTGGCATTGGAAACATCAGTAATATGCGACTGACCTCTGGTCAAATTCCAGATAACCCAGGTGTCGGTTGTGCCAAACGCAAGCTCGCCTTTATCAGCCCGCTCCTTTACACCGGCGACATTGTCCAGTATCCATTTAATTTTTGTTGCTGAAAAATAAGCGTCAATGAGCAGCCCGGTCTTTTCAGTAATTAGTTTTTCGTAACCGGCTTCTTTCAATTTCAGACATGATTCTGCGGTACGTCTGTCCTGCCAGACAATCGCTTTAAAAACAGGCTTCCCCGTTTTTCTGTCCCAAACCACTGTTGTTTCACGCTGATTGGTAATGGCAAGTGCTCCAATCTCACTTCCTGAAACGCCGCTTTTTTCAATCACTTTCCGAACAGCCTGTTTGGTATTCCTGTAGATTTCTTCAGCATCGTGCTCTACCCAGCCGGGGTTCGGAAAATATTGTTTGTGATCGACGTTTTTTTGACTGACCAGAATACCATCGTTATTGTATAAAAGTGCTTTGGTGGCAGTAGTACTTTGGTCGATTGATAAAATATATTTTTTCATAATTTCTTCCGGATTAGGTATTGTTAGGATTTTCGGCTTAAATCGAATTCTGGTTAATTGCCAACAATATACAAAAAAATAAAGGATTAATCCGCTGGCAGAATATTTTAGATTTCGGAGTTATCCTGTTTCATGACTTTTGACTTTTCCGAAAGCAAATCTATTTCTTCCTAAAAGAAGTAAATATTCTGATACGCTTTATATATCGGACGATTGGACACACTTCAACTTAATTTACCTGCAAAAAGATCGATCTTCTGAAGTATGAAATGAACCATTTTTATTGGCTCCGTACTCAATCCAGAAAAACCTCAGTTTTTTCACCTCTGAAATACTGAAACATCAGATGAATCTGTGATTCTATGATCCGGGGCTTTGATAATTCAGGCAAATGCTGTTCTGGAAACCAATCCACACCGATGGTTTCTTCACCAATGGCAATAAGGCTATCTAATGGTTCGCAGAGGATAAATAGCTTATAAACATACTCAAATTCAGGAGGCATCAATTGGGCCGTTTTATCCATTACCGCCAAAAGTCGGGTTGCTTTTACGGTTAGTCCGGCTTCTTCGAAACATTCCTTTTCGGCAATTTGTCGCGGAGTATATCCCACATCGGCCCAGCCACCAGGCAGCGACCAGCATCCGTCCACTTTTTCCTGAACCAGTAATATCTGGCCTTCCGGATTAAAAACAACAGCACGAACATCTACTTTCGGTGTTTTGTATCCGTTCTTTTCCTGAATGATTGGACGAATTTTCGCTACCGGAATATCGGTAAGATCTTCAAGTATCTCAAGGCATATTTCCTGAATTTCGTCGTAGCGTTCCTTATCGTAGTTGCTGTTGCTGTATTCCAGACCAATTTCTGCCAGGGCTTGAATGCGCTTGATGGAGTCGAAAAATGTTCGATTCATGGATGATTCATTCATTTTCACTTAGATTCTTTAATGGAAAAAGCCATTAGTCATTGGAAAAAAATGAAAATTCAGCTTTCCTATTGACTAATGACTTCTTCCTAATTCATCATCCGGTAATTTTCGCCGGAAGTCCTTTAACCATAACAGGCTTTTCGTTTTGTTTTTTAGGCATGAACATATCTTTATAGGTCAGTCCAAGCTTTTCCTTCATTTCAAGTGAATAATCCAGTGTACCCAAATCAGGACTTGTGTTGTTGGTTCCGAAAGTGAATTTCACGCCGGCTTCCTTGGCTTTCCGGAGTATTTTTTCAGAAGGAAGTTTAAACCGTGAATTTATTTCCAAAGCCACATGGTTATCGGCCAAAACCTTTACAAACCGGTCGATACGAGCATCGGTCCAAAGTTCATCGTATTTGGCGGCAATCTTAGCAGGCAGATATGTTGGATTTACATGAATGTCGATGGGTTCTTTCGAAACTACATTTTCGATTTTGCTGATTAGTTCATCCATAAACTGCTGCTCGTCATCCACAAATACCTCTTCAGGCATCCAAAGACGCATCCGTCGGCCTTTGTGGTCGGTCCAGGTCATTCCGTCGGTAAACACATAGTCGAATTTTGAAATGGCTTCCGGCGAAAATAAAGTCACCCATTCGCGTCCTTCAGCCTGCATTCCGCGGAAAATCGGTTTCGAATGAACAGTATCCATGTAGGCATATAGCGACTTGTCGTTCGTAACCGGGAATTTCAGTCCGCAGTTGGGCGCAATACCATAATTGATACCGAGTTTCATCGAATTTTCGCAAGCCTGCGCCGTGGTCAAACCACCTTTGAGATGAACATGGAAATCGATCAGCGGAAAATTCTCGAACATCATTTTGGTCACTTTCGAGTCCCATTCTTTCGAAACAAGTAAATCAAATTTTTTGGCTTTCGGCAATGGCCTGATTTGAATACTCTTGAAGTAAACCTTGCTTCCTTCATCATGGCATTGCAGAGCAATCTTTCCGGCACTGAAAACTTTCAGCACATCGTTTTTGGGCCGGTATGGATTATCAGGCTGAATGTAATCAACGACTTTGGTGCCGTTTACAAAAACCTCGCACCGGTTTTCCACCACTTTAAACGACAGTTCAAACCACTCGTTGTCCTTCACCGTCGGATAATAAATATTCCGGATTCCATAGATACTACCGGTTTTTTTCAATTCCTGAAAATCGCCCGGTCGTTCGTACGAGTTGTCAATCTGTACTTCATATCCGCGAAGCAGCGGTCCGTATGGTTGTTCCTGAGTATGAAAAATAATTCCGGAGTTGCTGCCCGGCTCGGTTTTCACCATCGCCTTTAATTCGAAATTGCGGAAAATCCCTTTGTTAAAATCCCCGGAATAAAACAGGTGACTTATTGGCCCATTGGCAATCAACAAGCCATCTTCAACCTTAAACGATGTCGGATTCTGGTTGGCAGTCCAGCCGGTTAAATCTTTCCCGTTAAAGAGCTCAGTCCACTGGGGTTCTTTGGTTTGACAGGAATTCAGGACAAAGAAAAGAGAAAAAAGAAAAAAGGCAAAAAGTAGATTTCTCATGGTTTAGTTTGGTTTTTGTATGAAACAAAGATAAAAATCTATCGTTTCCAAACGACAGAGTTTTCTAATCAATTTAGGCTGATCAAACGTTACAGGTTATGCGGTTTCGGATAAATGACCCGAAATGTGTTTCAGTTAATTCATTTTTAATACTTTTGACACCGCAACTATCTGATAATTGCGATGTATTACAAAATAAAGACAATGAAATTAATCGGAGTTTGTTTGATCATATTGGTAGTAGCCGGAACCCGACAATTACGGGCACAGGCCATTGTAACCAAAACTCATACTGCCAGCCAGATTATTGGCCAAATGAAAACCCATCTGACATGTGAATGGAGTGCGGAAACAGTGGATACATTTAAGTCAGGCAATCCGGATGACGGGATTACTGGTGTTGCGGTCTGTATGTTTGCGGATATGGAAACACTCCAAAAAGCCGTTGCCAATCACTGCAACCTGATCATTGTGCACGAACCAACTTTTTACAACCATCTGGATAAAACTGATTTTCTGGCAGACAATCCGGTTTACCAGAAAAAAAATGAATACATCACCAAACACAAACTCATCATTTTCAGGTTTCACGACCATTGGCACAAAACTTTACCTGACGGAATTTATGTTGGGATGATCGAGAAACTGGGTTGGAAAGCCAATCAAATTGACAGTTCTATGTTGTTCTTTAAATTCGAAGAACAAACGGTTGGTGGATTTGCGCAAAAGCTTCAGGAGAAACTAAAAGGAAGCCAGTTGCGGATTGTAGGCGATCCGTTAATGCGGTTCACCAATGTTGCACTGGCCGTTGGCGCTCCCGGATCGAACACTCACATCAATCTGCTTTCGGGCGAGTTTACCGAATTGCTGGTTGCCGGCGAGGCTTCGGAATGGGAAACCTACGAATATGTTTTGGATGCCGCGACCATGGGTATGAAAAAAGCAGCCATTTTTACCGGACACATTGCATCGGAGGAAGCTGGAATGGAATACTGTGCACGCTGGATGAAGACTTTTATTCAGGATATCCCGGTTACCTACTTCGAAAATGGATCGTCATTCTGGACTGTTCAAAAACCAATCAAACAATGATCGAAGCCATTATTTTTGATATGGACGGAGTCTTGGTGGACAGTGAACCAATTCATATAGAAATTGAGAAACTTCAGTTCAGTCTGAATAATATTTCTATTTCGGAAGAAGAACACCTGAAATTCATGGGTACAGCTTCGGATGTGATGTGGAAAGCGATCGCAGAGCGACATCCAATCAGCTTACCGGTTGAAGAATTGATTGAACAGAACCGTATTGAAAGTGTCCGTTATTTTTCCGAATTGGCTGAAATCCCTGTTATGCCCGGGTTGGTAGAACTTCTGGAAAAGCTTCGGACAAAAAAATATCCAATGGCGGTTGCTTCTTCGTCCACTCCTGAAATGATCGATCTGATCCTTGAAAAAACCCAATTGAAAAAGTATTTTCAGGCCATAGTAAGTGCTGAGGAAGCCGGAAAAAGCAAACCTGAACCGGATGTTTTTTTATTGGCTGCTCAGAAATTGGGCGTAAAACCGGAGAACTGCCTTGTTATTGAAGATTCGTTCAATGGAATTGCTGCAGCACATGCAGCCGGGATGAGTTGTGTGGCCTATCAGAGTCCCGGAGTTGACCCAAAAACCCAGAAAGAAGCCGATTCGATTGTAAAAAGTTTTGAGCAATTGGGCATGATGCTCTGAAAAGAGTCGCCGACTGCCTGTTTAAGGGATTCCATCCTTCAAAAAAGGGATGGAATCCATCGCTTCATTAATATCCCAACTCCTTCCCTTTCTTTACTGCCGGAATTCCATATTCCATCCAGGCAGGAATTACTTGTCCTTTCAGGTAATGATCGAAAAACTGTTTCATCCGGATCGTCAAATCCATCCGGTTAGCCCAGCTTTCTGCTTTCAGGTTATGTTCTTCGTTATTGTAAGTGAGCATCCAGACCGGTTTCTGCAGACGCCGCATAGCGGTAAACAATTCAATTCCCTGGGTCCATGGCACCGCACCATCGCCGTCGTTGTGCATGATTAGCAGCGGAGTTTTGATTTTAGGCACATAAAATAAAGGCGAGTTTTCGATAAACTGCATGGGTTTGTCCCATAAGGTACCGCCAATCCTACTTTGTTCATTTTCGTACTGAAACTCGCGTGACACACCGGACTCCCAGCGAATTCCGCCATAAGCACTGGTCATATTTGCTACCGGCGCTCCGGCCATTGCAGCTGCAAACATTTCAGTTTGGGTAATTAGCCAGGCCGTCTGGTATCCTCCCCAACTTTGCCCCTGGATACCAATTTTGTTGCGATCGATAAACGGAAATAAACTGCTCATAGCATGAGTTCCGCTCACCACCGCATCAAAAGCTGACTGGCCGGGATATCCTTCATTATAGGTGATGTCAGGAATAAAAACGATGTAATCGTTGCTCGTGTAAAACGTTCGGTTAATCGATGATCTTGTTGGAGCCGGAGAAGAATAACTGTGCAAATTATCGGCATTTCGTTCATAGAAATAGACGATCATTGGATATTTTCGTTCAGGATCGATCGTTTCAGGGAAATACAGCAAACCTTCCAGCTTCTTTCCTGAAAATGAATCCCAATGTACTAACCTAACGCCTGGCCACACAAACTGTTTTTGCTGTGGATTGGCATCAAAAAGCTTGCAGCGTTTCTCAAATTTCAGGTTGCTTGTCCATACATCAGGTGATTCATCGACATTTTCGCGGGTCCAGATCAGTGTTTCGGCATCTTTTGACTTTTTCAGGTTATCGAAACGATAATCTTCCATCAGGAACATTTTAGGTTCCAGATAATTGCGCAAATCAGCGGTAAAGTAACCCTGCGACTTGGTATTCTCGTCAAATGCTTTCAAAATTACAGGTTTTCCGGTATCGATAAATTCCTCTTCAGGATCGAGTTTACAGTAACGGAGCTGAAGTGAATTCTTTCTTCCATAGTTTTGAGTAGCATTTACAGGAACTTTAATCCCTTCCATGTCAACTCTCCAGATATCAAACCGGTCATACAGGAATAGATATTTATCGTTTTCCGACCAGCCGGCAATACCGTAAGGTTTAGCATCACCAGGCATATCCCAGCGCTCATCAACAAAAGAAACCGGAATTGCAGCATTCAGGTTTATTGCATTTCCAGAACCAACACTGGTGGAACGGGCATAATAGGAACTGTCAGCGGGATCGAACCAAACCACAAAATTACCACCCGGCGACAACGAAACCAAGGACTTTCGCTGAACCATAAGTCGTTTAATTCCCGTTTCCACATCAACCAAAAAATAATCGGCATCTGACGTCCCTGTCCAGGATGATTCCAGTTTATATGGTGAAGGATCGGAACCAAGTGCCACATTGCCATTTCCTTTCTGAATGGTTTTAATTTCACGGACAGCTGGATCGCCCAATTGAACAAACTGATCTTTATCAATCAAATACACTGCCTTGAAGTTTCGTTTTTTTTCTTTCTCCAGATTAAGCTTTTGTTCAGATTGCAACTCCTTATCTTTCCAGTTCCAAATGTCAAGAACAGGTTTTTCCTCATCAATCAGTGTGTCTTTTGGTTCAGCCAAAGGTTTGCTGTTTGTTCCAAAATACAAACGCTGGCCATTTTCCGAAAAAGTCAGATCTCCAAATTCGGAAGGTGCCCAACCGATAGGCAAACCTTGTCCATCAGGCAGAACGACCGCTTTTGGCTCGCCTGCGGTAAGTGATCCATAGTATAAACTAAAGACTTTTTCTTTGATGGTATCGTTTGAAAACAAAAATGCATACCGGCCTCCCAATTCATCGGCTGTGATTTTTTTAACCGTACCAGTTTGACTAAATATGACATTTGCTTTACCGGTTTCGGTATCAAATGCAAATACTTCTGCCCGATCGACCGAATCTTTGGTTTGCCTGATAAATGTGACCGAATGCCCTTTCGCAGCATAATAATAGTCGGTAACATTCTGAAAACAAACGGTATCTCCTGAATCTACCTGAAACAAAACCAACTGATATTTCTGATCGGATAATTCATCCTTCCCTATTTTCTTTTTTAGCTGATCCGGACTTTCCTCTTTTCTCTTTTCCTTTTCCTTCTTTTTCATATCTGTCAAAAATGCGACCCATCTCGCATTTTCCTTCGGAAGCGAAAATTGTTTCAGCATCGGAAAAGCATATTTTTTATGGTGTTTTAATATCAGAATACACAGGCTATCCTTGGGCATTTGCTCCTTTTTAAGCTTCTTCTTTTTAGCACTTCGGATAGAATCTTCGGGTTGCTTGATTTTATAAACTATGAATTCAGATTTAGGAGAAAAAAGTGCGTCATATCCTCGTGACAGCGTATCTGCCATTTTGGAATCAACAGATTTCACTATCAGGTTACCATTACCTTTTTGTGGATTAATTTCAAATGCAGTCAACTTGCCGTCATTCGAAACAATCGGCTTGTTCATTACTTTCCAGGCAGCAAAATCGTTGATTGTCAGTGGCCTTTTTTCAAGTTTCTGGGCATTCAGAATCAGTAAAGGAAAAAGGAAAAGGGAGAAAAGCAAAAAGCCGGATCGTTTCATGATGAAAATTTCAGTGATAGCTTCCAAAGATACTATTTGAAGGCCTGCTTTGGAAACGGTTATTCAACATGATAACAGGCGAGACGGGATTTACCATTACTTGAACACAGAAACATTGAATTTCGACTTGATGATTATTCATCCCTACAAATCCAGCCATTCCTTAAATGCAGCCACTTTATCGCGGCTCACGATGATGGGTTCTTCATCCGGTTTCTTCAGTTTGATTTTAAGGCGGCTGTTCGAATAAACAACGATGTCGGCTATCGATTGATTGTTCAGGATGTATTTCCTGTTGATTCGAAAAAAGCGATGTTCGTCAACCATTTCAGAAACACGGTCGAGCGAATAATCAA
>CAILJH010000212.1 GCA_903834475.1 uncultured Prolixibacteraceae bacterium
AGGATATTCGATGAAAGAAGTGACTTTCCCGGTGCGTGTGATGAAAATGTTGGGCATCGACACTCTTTTTGTTTCTAATGCTTCGGGAGGATTGAACCCAACTTACAATGTCGGTGATGTTATCATTATCTCCGATCACATCAATTTCTTTCCGGAACATCCTCTTCGTGGAAAAAATATCAATGAACTTGGAACGCGATTCCCCGATATGAGCAAATCTTACGATGCTCAATTGCGCAACAAAGCTAAAGCTGTTGCCCTGAAAAATGGTATCGCGGTTAAAGAAGGCGTTTACGTGGGCGTATCCGGACCAACTTTCGAAACCCCCGCAGAATACCTGATGTTCCGCCATCTTGGAGCCGATATTGTTGGTATGTCAACTGTTCCTGAAGTAATAGTGGCCCGGCACATGGAAATGACTGTTTTTGGAATTTCGATTGTGACCGACAGTGGAGTTCCCGGACAAATCGTGGAAATTTCGCACGAAGAAGTGCAGGAAGTGGCGATGAAAGCCGAACCCAATATGACACTGATCTTGAGAGAACTGGTTGCAGGATTATAGCGTCAACAATGACTTTACCGGCCGCATATAAGAAAATTCCTGTTAAAACGTGGTTCCTGACTTACCAGGAGGAGTTACCGAAACTTTCGTTTTTGGGTGATTCAGTAACTATTAAAAGATGGGAAAATCCATCGGCAGACGAATACCTCGAAATTTACAAAGCTGTTGGAAGTGCCTGGGGTTGGACGGGACGTTTGCTGAAAACCACCGAAGAACTGACAGAAATTCTGCAATCCAAAAACAATGAAGTCTGGCTATTTTTGTTTGAGGCCGAAGTCGTGGGGTTTTTCGAACTGGTGCGATCTGAAAGTGATATAGAACTCGTTTACCTGGGACTAAAACCCGATTGGATCGGGAAAGGATTAGGCCAGAAGCTCATTCAGGCATCGGTATCTGTGGCAGGTCAGAACGATGAAAAAGTTTGGCTGCACACCTGCGAGCGAGATCATGCTTCGGCTTTGCAAGCTTACCTCAAAGCCGGATTTAGAATTGAAAAGGAAATTACATCATTGGAATATTATCCCGAATAACCATGAAGCTACCCACTTTTGCCGACATCGAAAAAGCACACGAACGCATTCGTCCTTACATTCACCAGACCCCGGTTTTAAGCTCAAAAAGTATCAACGAAATTGTTGGGGCAGAACTGTTTTTTAAGTGTGAAAACCTTCAGAAAGTTGGCGCTTTCAAATTCCGTGGGGCGTGTAATTCGGTATTTTCTCTGTCAGAAGAAGAGGCCAAAAACGGAGTTTGCACCCATTCATCCGGAAACCATGCTGCTGCCCTGGCTTTGGCCGCCCGAATGCGTGGTATCCCGGCTTACATTGTGATGCCAGAGAATGCTCCGGAAATCAAAAAAATAGCAGTAGCTGGTTATTGTGCACAAATTACTTTTTGCGCTCCAACAATTGAAGCCCGCGACTCGACACTGAAACGTGTAGCTGACGAAACCGGAGCAACCGAAATCCA
>CAILJH010000213.1 GCA_903834475.1 uncultured Prolixibacteraceae bacterium
TCTGGTGTTTCGTCTGATATGCGTGAGATTGAAACTGCCTCAAAGAGTGGAAACGAACGGGCAGCATTAGCGCTCGAGATGTATAACTACAAGATAAAAAAATATATTGGTTCCTATATTGCTGCCATGGGTGGTGTGGATATCCTTATTATGACCGGAGGAATTGGTGAAAATGCTTATACAACAAGGGAAGGCGTTTGTAGTGATCTTGAATTTCTTGGAATTTCTCTTGATCAGGAAAAAAACAAAGGTTTCCGCAGTGAAGGAATTATTAGCACACCGGATTCAAAGGTGAAAATCATGGTTGTTCCTACCGATGAAGAATTGCTGATAGCTTTGGATACTGAAGAAATCGTATTTAAACGCAGTAAATCCTGAACCTGTTTGGATAGATTTCAAAAATCATCACATAAAAAAAGCGTCTGATCAGACGCTTTTTTTATGTGATTTAAAATTACTATTTGATAATGTTGCCGTCACCGTCAATCAGTTTAATATCATAACCGAGCTCCTTCAGTGAAGTTTCAATTTTTGCACGGTCACCAACTACAATCCATACCAACTGTTCCGGTTTGATAACTTCGGAAGCTGTTTTCTGAACTTCATTGGTTTGCAATGCCTTCATTTTAGCCGCATAATCCTGATAATAATTGTCTTTCAAACTATACCGGACGATATCATTGATTGCCCCTGTCACAGCTCCCATCGTTTCGTAGCTTCCGGGAATCTGAAGCAACTGATTCTTTTGGGTTTTTTGCACCTCTTCTGAAGTTGCCGGTTTATTACTGCAGTAGCTATTCAGTTCCTTATATATTTCCTGAATTGATTCTTTCGTTTTATCGGTCTGAACCTGGGTATAAGTAATAAATGGCTGTTGTCCTTTCGTATTGTAAATAAATGAACCAGCACCATAGCTCCAATGCTTGTCTTCACGAATATTCATGTTAATTCTCGAAGTAAAATCGCCTCCAATAATGCTATTCATCACACTAACCGATGCTTCGTTTAATTGTCCAAATGGCGCCGTAAGGTTTCCTGCCAATACAAGTGATTGAATTGAGCCCGGACGATCCATCATGTAAATCACCGATTTTGCCGGAAGTTTTACTTCAGAAATACTTTTCTTTGGGCTTGAACCGCTTTTCCAGCCTTTCAGGACTTTTTCAAGTTTAGGCTTCAGTTCGTCCATCGAAATATCACCGACAACAACTAATGTTGCATTATTTGGTTTCATCCACGATTGGTAAAATTTAACCAACTGATCGCGTGTAATTCCTTTTACCGATGATTCAAAACCAGAACCAGTCAAAGGAGCTCCGTAGGCATGTTTCTCTCCATATAAATACTTGGGAAGAATTCGAAATGCAATTCCGGTCGGCTGTGTTTTTTCTTTCTGAATCGAAACCAATTGTTGTTTAATTAACCGGTCGAGATCGGTTTGTGGAAAGCTTGGATTAAGAAGTACATCAGAAAAAATGTCAAGAGAGGCATCTAAATTTTGTTTCAGGGAATTGAGCGAAATGTAGGACTGGTCGAGATTTGATCCGGTAGTAAGATTCGTTCCAAGTCGCTCAAGTTCTTCGCTTATTTGTAAGGCATTCCGTGTGCCTGTACCTTCATCAATCATGTTCATAGCCAATTTGGCGGTTCCTGGAACGGCAAATTGGTCTGCTGCATATCCTGCATCAAACGACAACATCAGACTGATTGCAGGAATGGTTGACCTTTGGGCTAGAACAACCGGTAATCCATTCGATAATGTAGTCCGTTGAAATTGAGGGAAAATAAGATCCGGAGCAGTTCCCATTTCAGGAACTTTAGTCCGGTCAGCATCAGTTTCGGCTGCTTTGGCCTCAATAAACGGGTGAACTTCCAAAACATACTGGCCATCGCTGAGCCATTCTTTTGAGACCTGAAGTAAATCAGCAGGTTTTGCTTCATTCATTCTTTTTATCCATTCTTTATAATTATCCGGATCACCAAAGTAAGTTTGATTACTTGCCAGAATATCTGATTTGCCACCAAATCCGCCAACCCGTTCAAGACCTCTTACAAATCCGGCATAGTTGCGTGTTTTAACGATTGCTAATTCATCTTCAGTCGGTCCAGTCTGAATAAATCTGGCAAGCTCTTCATTAATGGCTTTTTCCACTTTTGAAAGTTGAATGCCGGGCTTTACATCGGCGGTGATTTCAAACAAACTTCCTATTTCACGCCTGTTAATTCCGCAACTTACCGAAGTAGCTATTTGATCTTCGTACACCAACCGCTTGTATAAACGTGAGGTTTTGCCCAAGGCCATGATGTCGCTTACCATATCCAGTTGGATATTCTCTTTTGTTCCATCTTCAGGAATATTCCAGACTTTATAGATACGTTCCTGAGGCACACGGTCCTGCATGACCTCACGCTGTGTACCATTGCGCTTTGCTTGCCATGTCTGGTATTTGGCAATCGGAGGACCAGCCTGTAAACCACCAAAATATTTCTTTACCTTTTCCAAAGCTTCTGTAGTGTTGACATCGCCTGCTACAACCAAGGTGGCATTGTTCGGACCA
>CAILJH010000214.1 GCA_903834475.1 uncultured Prolixibacteraceae bacterium
AAAATGGTTAATAAATAACCAATGAGGCAAGTAATTCCCTTTCGCCATCCCTTCGCCGGCATTACCCGTATCAGGTTCGGTGGGTGTGATCTCAGCCTGAACTTACCCCGACTTTCGTCAGGAAGGCACCCCATTGCGTAAATTGATGGGGTAAAAGTAGCCTTTTAAATGGATTGAATCCAATCTTTCTTAGAAAAAGTGTTCACGGTCCTTTTCTTCTTCATGGAATGAAGTCTTCGAAATTCATAGAACTCTAAAAATTTGGTCCTTTCGGAAAAATTGTCATTTTCCGTTTCCTGATTTCTGAAATATTGACATCAAAAATGATTTTATGGCACTACTAATCAGACATATAGATTTTGGTATTGGGTTTGAAAAAGTCTTAAACGAAAACAATTAATAAAACAAAGTCTAACTAAAAAATGGAGGATTAAGTTATGTTACCAGTATTTAAAACCAGAAACTTACCGGGTATATTTGACGAATTCCTGAGCGGAAACTTACTTCCGAATTTTATTGAAGAAGGAGCATGGAAATCAACTCCGGCTGTAAACATTTACGAAAACAATGAAAAATTTGAAATTGAAATTGCAGCTCCCGGTCTCGAAAAAGATGATTTCAAGATTGATTTGAAAGACGAATACCTGACGGTCTATTCTGAAAAGAAAGACAAAAAGGAAGAAAAGGAAAAAGGGAAAGTAGTTCGTTCCGAATTCAGGTACTCATCTTTCCAGCGTTCGTTCTCATTGCCTCATGAAATTGATGTGACGGCCATAAATGCTAACCACAAGAACGGGGTTTTGACTATCGAACTGCCAAAAAAAATAGAGTATAAGAATAATCTGTCACGTCAAATCGAAATCCAATAATCATTGACTGGCTTGTACTTTGTTTAAGGATTGTTCCTTCGGGTGCAATCCTTTTTTATAATAGCAGTTCTATTCCCCTCCTTTGGAGGGGTTAGGGGAGGCCAGATCTTTCTTCGAAAAACTCAATGGGAGAAGGCTTTCAACACCATTCAAAACCATGATCGAACCCTGACCATCCAGGATGATTCGGATTGGAGTATTGAACCTGACTTCTGCTTCGGCCAATGCCTGACGGCACGAACCACAAGGTTTAACCGGCTCATTCACCAATACACCATTTTTAGCTGCTGAAATTGCGATCGCTTTAACTGAAGCTTCAGGAAAATTGGCATTGGCATAAAACAGCGCGACGCGTTCAGCGCACAATCCTGACGGATAGGCGGAATTTTCCTGGTTATTGCCTGTCACAACCGTCCCGTTTTCGAGCAAAACAGCTGCACCAACGTGAAATCCGGAGTATGGCGCATAAGCTAATGCTGTAATTCTCCGTGCTTCCTGAAGCAGGTTCTGATCATTTCCGGAAAGTTCATCGATCGATTGATATTCGTATACGATAATTCTTATTTCAGTCGTTTTCATTTATGAACAGTTTTCCCCAAATGTACGTCAATACTTGTTAACTGACAATGACGCTTGCTTACAACATTTTCTTATTTTTGCAGAAACACAACAATTTCTATTTATGCTTAAATATTTCTTGCCGCTCCTGGCACTTTTTATATCGACTTCGGTTTTTGCACAGAAACAGCAGTTTTCCAGGGAAGAATATATCCAGAAATATTACAAACTGGCTATTTCCGAGATGGAGCGCAGCGGTATTCCTGCCAGTATTACTTTGGCACAAGGTTGCTGGGAATCTCAAAATGGCAACAGTATTTTAGCCACGGAAGGGAACAATCATTTTGGTATTAAATGCAAATCAGAATGGACTGGCAAAAAGATATACCATGATGACGATGCCAAACATGAATGCTTCCGAAAATACGCCCACGCTGAAGCATCTTTTATCGATCATTCTGATTTCCTGATGGCAGGTAGCCGTTATGGCTTTCTTTTTCAGCTCGATCCAAAAGATTATGCCGGATGGGCACGTGGCTTGAAAAAGGCTGGCTATGCAACAGATCCGATCTATGCTGAACGCCTGGTCAAAATTATCGAGGAGTTTAAACTTTTTGTTTACGATGAATATGGCGATAACCGTCAACTGGCATCCATCCCGCAACAGAAACAAGAACCTGAAAAGCCAAAGGTTGCTAACACGAATTTAGTTAAGACCATTGGATCGTATAAGATTGAAATGAGAAATGGCTTGCGCACCATTGTTGTTCCTGAAGGTGAAACCTATGAAAGCCTTACAAAAAAACTAAAACTAAAAGACTGGGAAATATATACTTATAACGATTTCGGAAAGGGAAAGCAACCAAGGGCCAACGAGATATTGTATATTGAGGCAAAATACAAAAAGGCAAACCGTCACCATAAACAACACATCACTGAAAATGGCGACACGATGCATTATATCGCGCAACGCTACGGACTTAAATTAAGACCTTTACTTCGGCGAAACCGCATGAATGAAGGAGACGAACCTGCAGCGGGACAAATAGTTTATCTCAGGAACAAAAGACCGCGAAGAGGATAATGAAGAGCCCCTTCCCCAAAGGGGAAGGGAGTTTGGAAATAAATTCTTCAAGATTAATGCATGAGCAAAATATTTCTACTTTAAAAAAAATAATTTACTGAATATCAACTTTTTCTCCCATCCTTTGGAGGTATTGGGGGAGGCTTCTGAAAAGCAGCCTCAACAAAACCCGGTCTGCAAAAAGAATAAAATTCAGGATCAGTGCAACCATGGCAACTTGCAATGCATTACCCGATATGAATTTGAAAATCTGCAGCAGAACTTCTTTGTTGACCAGATAATAAGTTCCTGCAACTACGCCAATCAAAAACAGAATGAGTACCGATAGATAGATATATTCGTAAAGATCTGTCATCCATTGATTTTTAGCAACAATCCGGGACGTCACCTTTTGGGCAAAACCGTCCGACAAACGATATCCTGGTTCAGTTCTAAACGTTTTTTCCAGAATTGAATCCAGTTTTTCATGATTCATTGTTGATCTCCTTCACGGTCTTTAAACTATTATTATCTACCACAAACTTAAGTTTTTCCTTTAAAAGTGCCTTTGCCCTGAACAGGTAACTTTTTACAGTTCCTTCGGGCATTCCGGTTATCTGTTCGATTTCCTGATACGAAAACTCTTCCAGATGGTACAAAGTTAATACTGTACGATACTGAACCGGCAGGTTTTCAATCTGTTCCCGAATGTAGCGGTGCAAATCAGTCTTTTCGTAATCACCTGAATTAAAATCGGTCAGGTTACGAAGTGCTGCCGAATCATCCGGATTGACCTCATCGCCTTTTTTGAACTTTCGCAGATAATTTATGCTGGTATTGTATGCAATAGTTGCAATCCAGGTCGACAGTTTACATTCATTGCGGTACTTTCCAAGGTTTTGGTAAACCTTCAGGAATACTTCCTGACAAACATCTTCCAACTCATCCTGCCGCTGTATTAACCGCCCGGTAATATGAACCACCAACTTTTGGTATCGCGATACCAAAAACGTGAAGGCATTCATATTTCCATTTAAAATCTGGTTTATCAGTTCAGCATCATCCATACTGGAAGTTTGACAACAATCCGTTGAGAAATGTTGCATGAAGTACTTATAATTTCTTCAGAAAAAAAAAGATTTAAAACCTGCAACATTTCCATAACTCCCGCTGTCACATCTTTCAAACAATTAAAACTGAAAATTATGAACGATTTTTTTATCCCCGCAGTTATTTTTACAGGAATCTATTACATCCTAAAGAACTTTACCGACTTCCTTCTGAAACGGAAAATCATTAAAGCAGGTCATTTTGAAAAGGCAGGAATTCTTGAACAGCAAGTTTCTTCTGAAACCAGTGAAGCCCGTGAGGTGAATAAATATCCTTCGTTGAAATGGGGTTTGGTAGCTTTCTTTGCCGGAATTGGCTTTATAATAATTAATCAGATGAGCCCAAGTGTTAATAATGAAGTCAATTTCGACTTGTTTATGCAGCGGAGTGTATTGCCTTTCGGAATTGAGTTAGTCTCCATTTCATTGGGATTCATTGTTTATTTCCTGATTGTGAATTTCAGTAAAAGGAAATAGTAAAAAGTCAATAGTCATTGGGAAAGTCGTTTAATCCTTTTTCCCAATGACTATTTCCCAATGATTTTTTTTCAATGACTGATTTACATTTTTACTTTCCAATCGCTCAAATCATGAAAGCCGCGAAGCAACTCATCGATTTTCATTCGCTTCTTTCCTGAAAGCTGAATATCGGTAATCGAAAGCCAGCCATCGGGACAGGCAATTTTCAGGTATTTTTTGTTATCTGTCAGGAGTGTACCGGGAGCAGCAGGCAAATTGCTGTAATCACGGCTTGAAGAATAGATTTTTGCGGTCAGTACTTCAGCTTTCTCCGGATGTTCCAATTCAGTCCACGCAGCCGGATAGGGCGACAATCCGCGAATCAGGTTTCGAACCGACTCCGAATCTTTGGTCCAGTCAATACGGCAATCATCTTTAAATAGTTTGGGTGCCAGCTTTGGTCGTTCAGTGTTGTCAATTAATTGTTCCTGATCAATTGGTTCAATCCTTTCTTCCACCAAAGCATCAACAGTCTTGATAACCAAACCTGCTCCGAGTTCCATCATCCGGTCGTGCAAATCGCCAACGGTATCATTCTCTGAAATATTTACCTTCTCCTGAAAAAGAATCTGTCCGGTATCAATTTCGTGCGAAAGCAAAAATGTAGTTATGCCGGTCTCTGTTTCCCCATTGATAACTGCCCAATTCAGCGGGGCGGCTCCCCGATAGTGTGGCAAAAGTGAAGCATGCAGATTAAAAGTTCCAAGTCGTGGCATGTTCCATACGATTTCGGGCAACATCCGGAAAGCAACTACAATCTGAAGGTCGGCTTTCAGGCTTTCCAGTTCGGCAATAAATTCCGGATTTTTTAATTTTTCAGGCTGAAGTATAGGCAGATTATTTTCTATTGCATATTTTTTTACGGCTGATTCACTCAACAGCCGGCCACGACCTGCAGGTTTATCAGGAGCAGTTATAACTCCTGCAATCCGGTAGCCATTTTCAACCAAAGCCTTTAAACTCTCCACTGCAAAATCGGGAGTTCCCATAAACACGATACGGATTTCTTTCGGACGCATTGTTTTTTTTTGTAAAGATAAGGCTTGAAAAGGAAAAGGGAAACAGGAAAATGGAAAAGAGTAAAAATGCCTTGCAATTGGGAAAATCGGTCTGAATATGAAGGTCTTAAACTTGTGTTAACAAAAGCAGCAAATGTCATTAACTGCTAATAATCAATGTATTATAATTTTCAAAAGTTAATTTATTGTCAAGATATTGCTAAATAATTTGCGCACAGGATTTTAACTTGAATTACCTCAATGCTTTAGGTATTTTTGAACCGTCAAATTATACTTGAATTTAAAACTGAAATTATGAGCTTAAAGAAACAATTTTTAAAATCAAAACCGGTGTGCAAGGTTTCTTTCCGATTAGATGCTGCTGAAGCTTCAGGAGCTAATACTGTTCAATTGCTGGGCGACTTCAATAATTGGGATAAATCTGCTGAACCAATGGCAAAGCTGAAATCGAATGATTTTACAGCCGTACTCGAACTCGAATCGGGTAAAGATTACCAGTTCCGTTATTTCATCGATGGATCTTCATGGAAGAATGATTCACAAGCCGATCAATTCGTAACCAATGCATTTGGCGAATTAAACGGTGTAGTTTCAACTGCAGAGTAAATCTCTATGGGTATTTTCCCATGTAAAAAGCAGAAACAGATAATTCATGATTATCCTGTTTCTGCTTTTTCTTTTGTAATAGAGCGTGAACAGCTATGACCTGTATTTCTTTTCAAGATCCGGCCGAAGTTTCCGGTTTCCTTTTACTGCTTTTGGTGAATACGGGCAATTTTTACACCCATTTGAACAGCAATAACCACGTTTAACGAGATACAATTCAGTCATTACGCGGTATCCGTCCGGATTCAGGATGAAATCAACTCCTTCCACGGTCTGTTCGCCATAGCCTGAATCAAACATATCGTCGAACATGCCCATATTCCGGATTATTTATCGTATCGAAAATTGGAAAGGTTATGGCCCATCCGGTCACGCTTGGTCTTCAGGTAGGCCTGATTGTGCTCGTTCGGTTTAATCTCAATGGAGATGGTTTCAACCACATCTAAATCGTAGGCTTCCAAACCGACACGTTTTACCGGATTGTTTGTCATTAACCGCATTTTGGTGACACCCAGACTACGAAGAATCTGAGCACCGACGCCGTAGTCACGTTCATCGGCATCAAATCCGAGGTGCATATTGGCTTCCACGGTGTCAAATCCCTGTTCCTGAAGTTTATACGCAGCAATTTTATTCATCAGGCCAATTCCGCGTCCTTCCTGCATCATGTAAACAATGACGCCTTTTCCTTCTGCTTCAATTTTATTCATGGCATATTCCAGCTGGTCGCCACATTCACAACGCATCGATCCAAAGATATCTCCGGTCATGCACGAAGAATGGACCCTGACAATAACTGGTTCGTCGTGTTGCCATTCGCCTTTGATGAGGGCAATATGTTCAACGCCATTCGATACCTGACGGAAAGGAATGATTTTAAAATTGCCGTGATGTGTCGGTAAACTCACCTCTTCTCCACGCTCAATCAAGCTTTCGCTCTGCAAACGATAGGTTATCAGGTCTTTTATCGAAATAATCTTCAGGTTAAACCGTTGGGCAAGAACCAATAATTCAGGAAGGCGGGCCATTGTTCCGTCTTCATTCATAATTTCGATTAATACTCCAACAGGAGTCAGTCCGGCCAAACGTGCCAGATCTACCGAGGCTTCGGTATGTCCCGAACGCCTGAGAACACCGCGGTTTTTGGCTTTCAAAGGGAAAATATGACCCGGGCGGCCCAATTCATCAGGTTTGGTATCCGGATTGGCCAATGCATTTAAAGTTTTGGCACGATCGCTTGCAGAAATACCAGTCGTACAACCATAACCAAGTAAATCAACAGAAATGGTAAAAGGAGTTTCGTGCGTTGAAGTATTTTTGCCAACCATCAGGTCCAGCTCAAGCTGATCACAGATTTCCTCACTAACAGGTGCGCAAACCAGGCCACGTCCATAGGTGGTCATAAAGTTTACCATTTCAGGAGTAACTTTTTCGGCGGCAGCTACAAAATCACCTTCATTCTCGCGATCTTCATCATCAACAACAATGATCATTTCGCCCCTTTTGATGGCTTCAATAGCTTCCGGTATAGTGTTCAATATAATATCGCTCATTTCGGTACTGTAAATTTCGAATAACGGCGCAAAACTAACGAAAAATATCGGTTTAACGGAGCGAAAGTGGTTTTATGCCCTTTGCGACTTCTCCCAGTTAACAGATTGTTTACCTTTCAGAAAACGCACCCAGCCCCGCAGAGAGGCATAATTCATGGCAGTAAAATAGTACGGAATAAAAAGCAACTTGAACCTGATTTTTCGCTGTTCGAGCATCCAGCCCAGCAGGGCAAGTAAGTACATGAATCCCTGTAAATAAAAGAAGTATGAAAAGAAATTGAAAGTTCGGATTTCAAGTTCTTCCGGAAGAATGAAGAAATTAACAATTGGCAGGCAGAAAAGGGCAATTGGCGCAATGGTCCAGCGCAAAACCTTGTGGGAAATGTATTGGATTGATAACATACCGTGCCTGAACGGATTCAGAAGTCCTTTGAGTCGCATAATGGTTTGTAGTCCACCAGCTGCTATTCTTACTTTTCGTTTTAATTCCTCAGCCACACTCACAGAAGCGGTTTCGATGGCATAAGCGTCAGGAGTATAGGCGATCCTGAAACCCTTTTCGGCAATACGCAATGAAATGATAAAATCATCCAGAATGGTGTCATTTTCCACCTGCTCAAAAAGATTAGTGCGAATTGCAAAAAGTTCACCGACCGCACCAACTGCCGAATTCAAATCACTATCCATTCGTTTGACCCACGACTCGAACTTCCAGTACAAGTTTTCGCCTGATCCGGCAGCATTATCCGAATCTTTGCTGAGTACCCTTTTTTCGCCTGCAATACATCCAACTTTGGGATCAGCAAAAGTATTTACAATAATCTTTACTGCATCGGTACATAAAATGGTATTACTGTCTGAAAAAATTACAATCGGTGCATTTACGAACTGGATTCCGCGGTTCATGGCATGAATCTTTCCTTTCCGCTCCGGAAGATGATGAACCTCCATATTCGGATATTTCCCAAGGATCTCAGGAGTTCCGTCATCCGAACCGTCAGTAATCCAAAGAATCTGCATTTTGTCAGCCGGATAGTCCAGTTCCATCATATTTTTCACCTTCATGTCCACGTAATCCGCTTCATTGAATGCAGTCACAAACATGCAGACCCGGGGAAACTCTTCCATAGCAATTTCCGGAAATGATTTTATCGTATAAACTGTTTTCCTGAATAAGAGCAGGACAGCCACCAGAATGGCATATCCGGCGAACGTATAAAACACGATAAAAAACAATATCCAGAAAAGAATTTCCAAGACTATAAATGTTGTTTGTAAAATTCGATGAGTGCTCCGGCCTGCGACAAATTATCAAATTTTTCCTGAATGAAACCAATGGCATTCCGGCCAATCCGATCGGAAAGTTCCCGGTTATTGATTAGACGGGTTATGGCATCAGTAAACTGATCCACATTGTTGGCAATCAGAATATTATTTCCGTTTTCAGTAGGAATCCCCTCTGTTCCGATGTCGGTTGTAACGATTGGTTTCCCAAGCGCCATACCTTCAATAATCTTGATTCGCATTCCACTTCCGGAGAATAGCGGAACAACCATGATGGCCTTGGAATTCATAAAATCATAGGCATCATTGATTTCGCCAAGATATTCAACGCCCTGGAGCTTAATGCGGCGTTCGAACCAGTCAGGAGCATTCCTTCCGGCCAGGTAAAACTTCATCTGAGGATTTTCGCTATGAATCTTTGCCCAACAATGTTCAAAAAACCAAATCAGCCCTTCCTGGTTTGGAGCCCAGTCGAGGGCTCCGATATGAAACAGCGATGGAAATTCCAACTTTTTAGCCGTAGGTACCAATGACGCAAAATCGATACCGGTTTGCGAAGTATGGCGAGGCTTGACATTTCCAAGGGCATCCAGAATCAGACCGTCACGATCGGTGATAGGCACCAAAATGTCGTATTTGTTTAAGTAACTTATTTCGAAACGCTTGATTCTTTTTGACAGGTTCCGGATGTAATTCGACCGCAATCCTTCGGACAAAGTCGCTGTCCGCTCCCATATTTCGTATTCAATGTTGTGGGCCCGATAGGCGATCAAAGCCTTGGAATATTTACGGATAGCAGGAATGTACGGACAAAGGTACAACCCTTCAAGCTGAATTACATCGAACTGTTTTTCTGTTAAAAGTTTGATGAGCTGAACACTGAACTCGTCGGAAATAAACCGCTGCGCATTGTATGGAAGTTTTGAGAACAGAAAGTTTAATGCCCCGTCGAGCCAGTTAATTGAGGCAGGCACTTCAACCAGCCGAAAATCGGCCTTACTGCGGATATTCGCCGGCATATCCTTAAAATGGATGTGATGCTTTGAAGTATTCATGCTTAAAACGGTCACTTCGTGTCCCAGCATCGAAAATCCTTTGGTCATGTTCATGCAGGCAATGGCTCCTCCATCTTTCGATGGCCATGGCACTTTGTTCATTAACTGGAGTATGCGCATCAGTTTAAATTTCAGGTTTTGATTTCTTGAAAAAACTCAATTTGTAAAGTTTCTTGAAGAACAATTGATAACTTTCTATATTCATTACTCCTGAATCGGTAGCTGCTTTATAAGTTAGCCAGATTCCAAGAGGCAAAAATACGGCCGAAGAAAACCACATTCCGCTGGACATCGACCAGGCATCTTCGCGGGCAAATTTTTCTCCGGTTATTAATAAAATATAATAGGCAATAAACATCAGGATAGAAACAACAACAGGCATTCCAAGTCCGCCTTTACGGATGATGGCCCCAAGCGGAGCTCCGATGAAAAAGAAGATTAAACAGGCAAAAGGAAGGGTAAACTTACGATGCCATTCCATCACGTAGGCATTTACCATTTTCTTTCGGCTGTACATTTCTTCGAGTTGCTGACTGATTAACTGTGAGTTTCCCCTCACGCTTGAAACAGTCCTCCGGTAGAGATCATCTTTTTCGAATGTAGTCATCGATTTTATAACCTGTGCCAGATCAACCAGTGTATCCGGTTTTATTTGCGGATTTTTCTTTAATGAATCGGGCGTCGACAACCAGTTTATTTGTTTGGATATATCGCTGATGTAGTTGAGCGAGGTCACAAAACGCAATACCCGTCTTTTATAATCAACAAATAACGAATCGCCCTGATTGGATAACTGACCAACATTCATCATGCGTGAGCCGTGGCTAAAAAGTTTTTCGTCGCTCCGGTTAAATTCGAAGTCAAGCATGCTAATGTTGATGACTTCTTTTTGAAATGTTTCTCGCCGGAAAGGGAAACGTCGTGCAGAACCTTGCCGCCGGTCGGCTTCTTCAGAATAGCTCTGTCCGTTATACAAGGTAATCGCCATGTATTTTTTATTTTCAGTCACCGCCATTTTTCCTGAATCGGCAATGGTCACCATCACATTTCCTTCATTACGCCTGTGGTCATAAATCATCACATCGTACAACATGTTGTTTTTCTTGTTTTTGCGCTCTACTTTGATGCTGTAGTTCGGCATATCGCTGGCAAAAACACCTTCTTTGATAATCATTTCAGGTTTTTGCATTTTGACACTGTACATCAGCGAATAAAACTTCAGGTTTGTTTTCGGAAGGACATTGTTGGAGAAATAAAAAGCAACATAGGTCAGAATTATTGCAACAATCAGTAATGGGCGCATAATCCGGAAGAGCGAAATTCCGGAAGCTTTCATCGCCACAAGCTCGTAATTCTCACCCAAATTCCCGAAAGTCATGATTGAAGCCAATAAGGTAGCCAACGGAAATGCAAGCGGCACAAGACCAAAGGACGCATAAAGCAGCAATTCGGAAACGATTTTCCAATCCAGACCTTTCCCTACCAAATCATCAATGTACTTCCACAGAAATTGCATCAGCAGAATAAATACACAGATAAAAAAGGTCATAAAAAAAGGACCAAGGAAACTTTTGATAATAAACTTATGCAGTCGCTTCATGCTTTGTTCTTCCGTAGTAAAACGATTACAAAACTAAATTATTTTGAAGGATTACAAAAGGATTATGAACCGAGGAGTTGACGCAATTTGAGGATTTGTGAATTCCAGAGTTCGGCAGTTTGTTTGGCTTCGTCCTCATCGGCAAAATCAACAATCAGAAGTGAAACATCGTTGGTTAAATCATCCTGAGTGATAACAAATTCGAAATAAGCTTCCTCTCTCTCCAACTCATCATCAATCCATTCATATCGAACGTTCTTATTTTCCTTATGATTCTTTTTTTCTGCGACCTGATCGCTATCGCCCCAAACAAAAGTGAATATATTTCCTTTCACCCGAACATCATCAGCAAACCATTCTGTCAGTCCCGATGCCGTACTCAGCCTGTTAAAGAGCACTTTAGGTGAGCAGTTCATCGGGTATTCCAATTGTAATTTCGTTTTTCCAGCCATCGGGTAATTGATTTTCTGCAATATAGACAAATAAACAAGAAAACACTATATACCCTGAAATGCACCCGATGTTTTTTATATTTCCGTAACATATCTTCAGGTAAGCATTTTATGGCTCTTGTATGTATTTATGCATACTGGAACAGGCACAAAAGCCTGTCTCATGAATTCATTGAACGAAAAAAGCATTCTAAATTTTTCTTAACTCTTCATTTTTATTTAGCGAGAGCCCCGATTGGTGGGGACGCTCTAACCAACTGAACTGCCTCAATTCTGAGTATTGAATCAAATTCTCGTGATTTACTTCCGACTTCAGGCAAGAGTTCGACAAATAAAAAAAAGCTATAAGAAATAAATCTTATAACTCTTTCATATTCACACAGATATGGTCATGGCTGGTCGGGACGACCTTCCCGATTTTTATCGGGACGCCCAAACCAGCTGAGCTACCTCGATTCCGAGTTTCGAATCAAACTTTCAAGATATACTCTGCTTTTCTTCCTTTTTAATTGGTTTTCGCGAATGAGTGCTATAGTTTTGGTAGGCAAAGTCTTAGTATAAACAACCACCCATGGCCGACCTGTTTTGGTCGATGAAGTAGCACCTGCATTATGTCTGCTTATACGCTGCTGAACATCGGCTGTGCTGCCAATATAGAAGTGATCACGAGATTCGCTATAAAGTATGTAAACGAAGTGAGGCATAGTAATTAGTCAGATCAATTAAAAATACAACACTTGCCCAAATATTTTAACTTATTTGAATATAAAAAAGAGTTACAAGAAATTCATCTTATAACTCTTTCATTTTAAAGTAGCGAGAGGCGGGCATGATCCGCCGACCTCGCGATTATGAATCGCGCGCTCTAACCAGCTGAGCTACCTCGCCATTAATTTCCTGAACTTGCATCAAATCGTCTTGTGGGGCTCTTTTTTGCGGTTGCAAATATAGTACTTTATTGATTCGATTTTTGCCAGCAGACAAAATTATTGAAAAAAAGGATTTTGTCCGCGATAAACGTTTCTTGTTATCCGCTTGAAATGACTTCCCTGCCAATCAATTTTCAATTTTGGAAATGATTTTGCATCATTCTCAACAATTCACTGTTTTTTATGGGTTTCGAAATGTAATCGGTACAACCGGCTGCAATGGCCTTTTCTTTGTCGCCTGAAAGTGCATAGGCTGTTTGAGCAATAATTATTACCTTTTCATTGAATTGCCTAATTTGCCGGGTCGCTTCATACCCATCCATTTCAGGCATTTGGATATCCATCAGAATCAGATCAATGTCAGGATTTTCCCTGCAAGTATCAACTGCTTCCAATCCGGTTCTTACTTGTAAAATTTCCTTCCCAAATTTCCGGACAACAATCGAAATGAGTGATGCCGATCCTTCATCATCTTCAGCGATCAAAATCTTCAGGTCTTTAATCTGTATTTCTTTATCGTGTTCCGAATTTTCAAGTCCGGACACTTCAACTTCTGCTTCTTCAATCTGGTATGGAAGAGTAAAATAGAAAACACTTCCACCTGCCTTGCCTTCAGACAGGTTTCTTTCCTCACTTTCGACCCAGATCCGACCACCCAACATATCGACATAGGCTTTGGTAATGGCTAATCCCAGTCCTGCTCCCTGAAGAGCCATTTTATCGCTGACATCCGCCTGAATAAAACGTTCAAAAATAGCTTCCTGCCTGTCTTTTGGGATTCCGATTCCGGTGTCTCTCACATAGAATTCAAGATGAGACGCATGGCCATGCGCCTTTACCAAAGTACAACCAAATTCGATAGAGCCTTCTTTGGTATATTTAACTGCATTTTTAACCAGGTTGGTCAGGATCGCGTAAAGTTTTTCACGGTCAGTTCGGATCAGGACTTCCGAAGATGGCAGGAAATTCTTTAATGTCAATTCCAATCCTTTGGGTTCTACTTCTGCTTTAAAGAAATTATAAATAAACAAAAGCTGCTCGTTCACACTGGTTTCCGATATAGAGACTTTCATCTGTCCTGATTCGATCTTCGAAATATCGACGATATCGTTAATGATATTGAGCATACGAACACCACTTTTCTCAATAATTTCAATGTATTCCTGTTGTTGGTCGCTGGTCAGATTAGGTTCCTTCAGTATTTCTGCAAAGCCAAGGATTCCGTTCATTGGAGTCCGGATTTCGTGGCTCATATTAGCAAGGAAAGCCGATTTTAGGCGGGTATTTTCTTCTGCCTTTTCTTTGGCAGTTATCAGGTTCAGATTTTGATTGATATATTCCTGATTCAGATAAGCATATTCTTCATTCTGCTCCTGAAGTTCTTTCTCTATCAATTTCTGAACGGTAATGTCGCGTATTGTACCAACCATGCTGACTACACGATTGTTTTCATCCAGTTTAAGACGGCCGATGCCATGTACCCAACGCTCCTCACGATCATTATGTCTGACAATTTTATATTCCTTATCAAATTTACTCCGCCTTTTCAATACATTATGAATAAAGTAATCATTCATAATACCTTGCCATTCAGGATGAATAATGCCTATCCATGTTTTCACTGATTTTTCAAAATCCGGCTCGATCCCGAATATTTCATTCAGAATATCCGAACTTGTCCAATTACCGGAAGCAACGTCAAGAGTATAGGTTCCGAGTCTGGCAATATGCTGTGTTTCATTCAAAAACAATTCGCTCTCCTGCAGGGCTTCTTCGGCTTGTTTTCTGGCAGAAATGTCGCGCACCGAGATAATATCTGCTGTAATTCCCTTATATTCGATGACCTTTCCAATACTTTCGAATAATATCTTATTCCCTTTACTGGTCATGCCAAAATACTCCGCAATTTCAAGTATTTCACCATGTGCCATTTTGGTCAGATCTTCAATTGCTTTTGGAATGGATTCTTCGCAAATATAACGGAAGACATTTTCTCCAATTATTTCATCCTGATGTTCATATTCAAAGGTTCGGATCAACGACTGATTGGCATACAGAATTTTACCTTCAAAATCTATGATGAGTATTCCTTCAAAACTATTCTCAGCAACGGCGCGATATTTTTCTTCGCTTTCGCGGAGGGCCTGTTCTGTCAGTTTTTGTTTAGTGATATCGTGGCCTATACCTACAAGCCCAACCACGCGATTATTTTTGTCGTGTAAGGGGAGCTTGGAGGAAACCAACCAACGTTTCTGCCGGGTTTCGTCAAAAACATATTCCTCCCTGTTTATGACCGGTATTCCTGTTTCGATTACAGACCGGTCGTCAGCCTGAAACTTTTCTGCCAAATCTTTTGGATAAATATCAAAATCATCTTTGCCTATAATCTCGGCCTCTGATTTTGCGCCCATGTACCGCAATTCAGTTGAATTGGCCAAAGTTTTCCGGCAATCTAAGTCTTTGGCATAGATCGAATCCGGGATATTGTCGATGACCGTTCTGAGCAGCAAATGTTCATTCTGAAGTTTTTCTTCTGCCTCCTTGCGCTTGGAAATATCACGAACGATTGAAAGCATGGCTGGTTTATTTTCAAACTGAATTGGCATCGCTTTTACTTCCACCTGAACTTCAGAGCCATCGGGGCGCAAAAATATTTCTTCGACAAGAGGTAAAACATTACCATGAGTCATCGCATGCTTGATTCGTTCAATGACCATTGCACGATATTCAGGATGAATAAACTGCATCACCGGTACTCCAAGTAATTCGGCTGAGCTGGTCACAGCCATCAAGCGAAGGCACTCATTGTTAACAAAAACAATCTTTCCATCTTCATAAATTGCGATGGCATCGGGCGAATTTTCTACCAACTCGTGGTATTTCAATTCAATTGACCTGTAAGATTCTTCCGCCAGTTCACGTTCAAGGACGCTCTTATTGTACGATGTCTTTAAACTGGTATTCTCTTGTTTCAATTCCTGTAACTCTTTCAGGAGTTCTTCAATTGTTCTGTTAGGATGGTTCATCCATTCTGCTTTATGTGAATATAAACCTTAGCGACAAATATATATTATATTTTTAGGAAGCTGTAAGAAAGTACTTATTAAAAAGAGTGGCATTTTCTGCTTAAAATCTATTAACCCGTCAGATTTGCTTTCTGAAAGGTTCCTGATCAATTGGGTGAGAAAAAGAACAAAAATGAGTTCAAACAACTGACCACTGCATAGATAAAAAACAATGATCCTATCTCTTTCGAAACAGAATCATTCTTATGCATTTGCCAAATCCGGAAAACCTATTTTGATGGAATATTTTTCAGCGTTTCAACAAGGAAGTCCCAGAATTTGCTGACCGATTCGATGTTTACTTTTTCATCCGGAGAGTGTGGAAACCGGATGGTTGGTCCCAGAGATATCATATCCCAGTTTGGATACGTTCCCCCAAGAATACCGCATTCCAGACCGGCATGAATGGCGCGGATTTCTGGAATACGGCCAAATTTATTCTCATAGATCTTCAGCATGGTTTTCAGAATTGGCGATTCCATATTTGGTTTCCATCCCGGATATCCACCGGCCAGTTTCACCTCAGCTCCGGCCAATGTAAAGACCGAATCCATCCGTGAACCAAGCTGAGCTCTCGCAGAATCAACCGAACTTCGCATGAGGCAGGCAATGCTGATTGTTTTTGCTTCGCTGTCGGATTTCACAATAGCCAGATTGGTAGAGGTTTCAACCAGTCCTGCCATGGTATCACTCATACGCATCACTCCGTTCGGACAGGCAACTATCGCATGAGTAAGGTTGATCTGTGTTTTTTCGTCAACCAAAGAAGTGGGCATTTCTGTTTTTGAAAGTTCGATTTTAAGCGTTGGTTCAGTAACCGAAAGTTCACGTTTGATTACATTGGTCAATCCGGCTACCAATCCGACCAGTTTATCAGCGGTTGCATAAGGAACTGTAACAATTCCGAATGTTTCGCGAGGAATGGCATTACGCAAACTTCCGCCGTTGATCGATGACAAACGCATACCGCAAACTTTGTAAGCTTCTTTCAATATGCGGAAGAAAATCTTGTTCGAATTTCCACGGCCCAAATGAATGTCAACTCCAGAATGGCCGCCTTTTAATCCGGTAACATTCAACTTAAATCCAATTGATTCTGCAGGAACCGGAACTTCCGTGTAATTAAATTTCACATTGGCATCTTCACCACCGGCGCAGCCAACATACAATTCACCTTCATCTTCCGAATCCATATTGATCAGGATGCTTCCTTTCAACCAGCCAGCTTCCAGTCCGATAGCTCCGTCCATGCCGGTTTCTTCGGTGGCTGTAAACAAACCTTCAACCGGTCCGTGAGCCAAATCTTTCGAAGCCAGAACGGCCATAGCTGCAGCGACACCAATTCCGTTATCGGAACCAAGGGTTGTTCCATTGGCTCTCACCCATTCACCGTCGATGATTGTTTCAATCGGATCCTTGGCAAAATCGTGAGCTTTGTCGCTGTTTTTCTGCGGAACCATGTCGAGATGGCCCTGAAGAATTACTCCTTTGCACTTTTCCATCCCCGGAGTGGCAGGTTTACGGATAATTACATTCCCTGATTTATCCTGCATAGTCTCCAATCCGAGGCTATTGCCAAAATCAACCAGGAACTTTCTAATCTGTTCTTCGTGATGCGAAGGACGCGGTATCCGCGTCAACTGGTAAAAATTCTCCCACAATTCAATGGGATCAAGTTTTGAAATTTCGTTGTTCATATAGTAGTTTTAAAATAAAAATTCGAAGGAATATTCAGTTTCTAAAAGTACAATTAATCCACAAAGTTTCTTCCTGAATTAAAACAATAAAAAAACCTGCATCCAATTTAATGAATACAGGTTTTTTGAGATTTTGAGGACTGGTCAAATCAACCGTATTTTAGCTTTTGATATTTGGCTTCTCAAGCCCGTAACCCATTTTGCGGTCTTCCGCTTTTAACAGAAAGGCAAACCCAATGGCTAAAAATCCGAACAAGGCGAATATCAGCATTGGAAAAGTGTAGTTGTATTGTGTAATCACCTGATTTTGACCGTCAATTAGCTTATCAATTGTTCCGGTTTTGTTTTTATCGAGTACGACACCGATAAGCATCGGAACGAGTGTTAATCCGATATTCTGAACCCAGAATGTCATGGCATAGGCGGTTCCAAGTTTGCTTTCAGGAATAATTTTAGCAATCGATGGCCACATAGCTGACGGCACCATCGAAAAAGCTACTCCAAGCACCATGACCAATCCGATAGCAATCGGGAAGCTGTTTAGCGATGGAATAGAAAACAACAAATGAACACAAACCAATAAAATTGAACCTGCAATCATGATGCTGGCACCACGGCCTTTTTTGTCGAACATACTGCCAAAAACCGGAGTTAGCAGCAAGGCACTTAAAGGCAGTAATGCTGGAATCCAACCTGCAAACTCGTCTGAAATTCCGAACTTCTGAACCATCAGGTTGATGGCATATTTTATAAATGGGAAAACAGCCGAATAAAACAAAACGCAAAGCACGGTGATAAACCAGAATGCGCGATTTTTTCCGATTTCGAGAATGTCGGCGAATTTGAATTCTTCGTCGGCTGCGACACCGGCGTCAGCTTCTTCGCGGTCGAGCTTTCTATCCATGAAAGTAAAAAGGATGAAAACAAGCAAGCCAATTCCCAACAGGAAAAGCGAGAGAACCACAGGAGCACTTATCGTTCCGAATAATTTGACCAAAGGAATTGGAGTAATCATGGCCAACATAGTGCCAATTCGTCCGGTTGAGGTATTCAATCCAATAGCCAGCGCCATTTCTTTGCCGCGGAACCAGCGCACAACCGCTTTGTTGGCGGCAATTCCAAACATTTCGCAACCTACACCAAAAATTGCAAATCCAACTCCGGCAACCACAGCCGAGGTTTGGGTTTGTGCCATAGCTTGCCACCCAAAAATGGTAAATTCTGAAGTTCCGTGAACATGTCCGGAAATAGCCCAATATTTGATGAATCCGCCTGCCAGCATGATTCCGATACCAAGAATCCCGGTGAACCGGACACCCATTTTATCGAGAATCATTCCGCTGAAAACCAGCATCAGCAAAAATACGTTGAACCAGCCGTATGCGCCTGTAAAAAAGCCATAATCGGAGGCCGACCATTGTAGCCCGGCTTGTAACCTTTCCTGTAAAGGCGCCATAGCATCGGTCAGGTAATACATACACATCATTGTAAACGACACCAGTCCAAGCATTATCCAACGTGCTGATTTCGAGTCGCGAAGCGATTTTTTAATTTCCTGCATTTTTTTTGAGTAAGGTTGTTTTTATAGATTAGTTATTTTTGAGTTTCAGTAGGTTGATTTATTTCCAAAACAGATTTGATGGCTCCGGTGGTTGGATAAAATTCCAGACGGTAAGTTCCGTCAAGCAGATCTTCGGGAATCGGTGCCGTTGTTCCGAACTGAGCAACAGCAAAGCGTGCTCCGGCAAGTTGGGTACTGCCATCCAGAATTCGGATTTCAGCCATGCCTGGCATCCGGTAAAATAATCCGCTTTTTCCGGCATTCGGATTTTCGGAAGTGCTGAGCCCCGATTGTTTGGAAGCCAGATTTTCCGATTTATTCACTTCAATCACAATTGGGCGGCCCGACAAATCGGATTTGGGCAGAACGCCGCGATCTTCGCTAAACCGAAAAACCACTTCGTTTTTTACTGATTTTGCACCGGGTACGAAATCAAAACTGAATTCATAGGACAGAGCAGATGATTTTCCAACAAACAGGGCAAGGTAGTTCTGCTCCATTTTACCCAATTCCTGGGTCATCACTTCAAACGATTTTCCATCCGGAAGCGGTTCGTCATTGGCATTGGTTAACAATGCAAAGCGCGAATTGCGAAGGTTGAAAATGGTTTCGGCAGCTTCGGCAGCTTTCTCATCCATATTCTTTGAAACCAACTTGAAAGTTTTGGTTGAATCGGTACGCGAATTAAAACTCCAGATCGATAAATCGTCGAATTTAACCTGTTTGTCCAGATTTTTCGTGAGGAAAGATTGGGTCAGAATGTCGGATTCGGCAGTTTTAACGCCAGAATTTATCGCAGCCAAAACACCTGATTCGGTCAGGCTAATTAATTGTGCTGAAGAGCCCATGGCTTTATGAACCTGATCCGGATCGGGCTCACTGAAAACTCCAATTTTCATTTCATCCAAATTCCACCGATCGGCATCTGCTGAAGGTGCATTGTCGATTCCCAGCATTTTCTGTGCATACATTTGAAACGGACCATGAACATATCTTTCGCGGGTCGCTTTCACATGGATGCGTATTCCGGTCTGCGGTAAAGCGTAAACCACTCCTTCCACGGGTTCGGGAATTGCTCCCGGAACATTTTTTTTCTTGTCATCTTTAGGGGCAGCAAAAAGTGAGACTGCCAGAAGCATAAGAATGATTGATACTATTGAAGATTTCATGGTTGAAATTTTATTGGTTTCTTTTTTTTTTGAACCACATAGACACATAGGTAATGAGAACAATTTGTTGTCGTGTTTATTCAATGCACTCACCCCATGACCGGAGGCAGACATACAGCCTCGCTTCTCGTTGCTACTCTTTATACATAAGTCCTGGCCTGAAAGGCCATAATAATTCAGCTCGTCCATAAACTCAGAGCGCTGCCGTTCGACTGAGCTCACGTCGAAGCCCTGGGCTATAATATGCTGCCCTTTCAGGGCGTTAAAATGAAGGAATAAATACGACATTACTTTATTCTTATTACTTAGTTTTTCACTTATTCAAAAATTTCTTTGTGTTCTATGTTGTTTTCATTGTAATTAAAAACCCAAAAATAGCTAAATTATTATTCGAGCTGCAGAAAAGCTGAACCGAGGTGATTTATTATATCTCCGGCGATAAGTGCATGTTGCCCGAATTGAAATGCAGCAAGGTCGCCAGCCAGCCCATGCAGAAAAACACCAATCAAGGCGGCATCTTCAGGAGTGTAATTCTGAGCCAGCAAGCCGAGAATGATTCCCGTCAGCACATCGCCACTTCCTCCGGTAGCCATTCCAGGGTTTCCTGTACTGTTGAAGAAAACACTGCCATCGGGAACCGTAACACAGGTGTGAGCACCTTTAAACACCAGGATGATCTTGTATTTCACAGAAAACTGAATCTGCTTTTGCAGACGATCGAACGAATTAACAGATGGTCCGGCCAGTCGTTCAAATTCTTTGGGATGTGGCGTCAGAATTGAATTTTCAGGAAGTCGTGCAAACCATTCTTTGTTTTCTGACAGAATATTTAAAGCATCGGCATCAATGACCAGTTTTTCAGGTCGAGCCAAAAGTAAATTTCCGAAAGCCTTCATCGTTTCCGGCATTTTGTCGAGTCCGGGACCAATTCCAATGGCATTAATTGGTGAAAGATCCGGCACTTGTGAAAAAACAGATTCCGATGGATCGATGGAAGTCATGGCTTCAGGAACCGCATTTTGAATAATCTGATATCCCAACTGTGGAATATGAGTGGTCAGCAAACCAACACCAGCCCGCAAACAAGCTTTTGATGCCAGAACCGCAGCGCCCATTTTTCCGTAACTTCCGGCAATCAGCAAAGCGTGTCCAAAGTTACCTTTGTGCGAAAATTTTCCGCGTTTCTTAATTGTTCCTGAAATGTAAGTTTTAGTCAGTTCAAAATATTTGCTTTCAGTTTTAAGAATGGCTTCAGGATGCAGGCCGATCGGCAAAACTTCCCAATCTCCAACTATTCCGGAATTTTCAGGAAAGAGAAAACTCAGTTTAGGAAACTGAAAAGTAAGTGTATGGCAGGCTTTGACTACTCCGGTAAGGTCGTTTTGAGTGTTGTCTTCTCCGAAAAGTCCGCTTGGGATATCAATGGAAACGACCCTTGCACCTGACTCATTGATCTTCAGCACAATTTCCTTGGCTAATCCATCCAGCGGCTTATTTAATCCTGAACCGAATAATCCATCGATAATAACTGCTCCGACAGGAATATTGGGAAATGAATCTGCCGAAACCATTCGATTCAGTGAAACCTTGCCTTGCTCTTCAAGCCGCTGCCAGTTGGTAGCCGGATTACCTTTCAATTCACGGCCAAAATTTGAAAGATAGACGATACAATTAAAATTGCAACCAGCTAAAATCCGGGCAACTGCCAATGCATCACCGCCATTGTTTCCAGGTCCGGCAAAAATATAAACCGGATTTGTCTTACTTAGGTTCCGGACGAGCCAGTCAACCACCGTCCCCGAAGCCCGTTCCATCAGGTCAATGGAAGAAATTGGCTCAAGAAGCATAGTCAGCTGATCAATTTCTGCGATTTGTTTACAGGAAAAAAGTTTCATCGCTTTTAGATTTGAGCTAAAAGTACGAATTATTGGGAATTAAAATAGTGGCTACTTCATCCGGAATTCAACTTGGTTAATTTTCCATTTCTCGATATTTTTCATTTGCTAAATGAATATTATCGGATATTTTTCATTTGCTAAATGAATATTATCGGATATTTTTCATTTATAAGATTTATTTGTCCTGAAAAAGGTTTATATTTACCACATGAATATGCTGGATAGAAACATATTACCGTCAATCATCGAACACTTGCAGTTCAAAGAGTTTGTAGTTATCACAGGGCCTCGCCAGTGTGGCAAAACTTCAGTGCTCCGTTTGGTCGAAGATTACCTGAAAAAGATAGGAGAAACAAGCATTTATTTGACGATGGAAGATCCGGCTGTTTTGAAGCGACTCAACGAACATCCAGAGAACTTACTTTCTGTTCTGCCGCAAACCGATCGGAAGATTTATATTTTAATTGATGAAATTCAATACCTGGCCGATCCAACCAATTTTCTGAAATACAATTTCGATCTTCACTCCGAAACAATGAAAATTGTTTGTACAGGCAGCAGTGCATTTTACATTGATCAGAATTTCAAAGACTCACTGGCTGGCAGAAAGCAGCTATTCAAGCTGTTCACACTAAGTTTTGATGAGTTCCTGTATTTCAAAACCAGCGATAATTCCATTAAATCGGAATGGCTCGAAATGAAAAAGCGGCCTGAATATTTATCCGTGAAACATGCCACAATCCGGCAATTGTTTGACGAATACCTTACTTATGGAGGTTATCCGGAAGTAGTTTTAGCAAACACCGTTGAGCGGAAGAAAGACCTGTTGGCCGAGCTGGCTCAGGCATTTTTGAAAAGGGACATTTTGGAAAGCAATGTTCGTGATGAGGAGAAGTTTTTTATGCTCACCCGACTGTTGGCAGCCCAAACAGGAGGACTGGTCAATGTGAATCAATTGGCCAATACTTTGCAGTTGTCAGTAACTGCCGTCGAAAACTACATCCAGATATTGCGAAAGACCTTTCATATTCATCTACTTCGGCCATTCTTTAGTAATATAACCAAAGAGCTGACCAAAATGCCAAAAGTATATTTCAACGATTTAGGAATAAGAAATATGCTCCTGAAACAATTTTCGGAAGTGGAAAACCGTCTTGACAAAGGCGAATTAATTGAAAACTATATTTTTATAAGGCTACGCGACATTTATTCTACTGACGACATCCAGTATTGGCGCACTACCGATGGAAATGAAGTCGATTTTGTGGTCAGTACCGAGTTTCAAAAAGGTTTCGCCATCGAATGTAAGTTTGACGAGAAATCATTTTCTAAATCGAAATACAAAAAGTTTGAAGCTGCGTATCCAAATTATCCACTTTCAGTAAAGGTATATCAATCGTTTAATTACGGATCTTCAATCCTCCTGTTGTAAGACAAATCTATCATTTTCAGGGTGCAGTAAACCTGATTTTCCAACAGTTGCACGGCTTAAAAACTTGTTTATATTTGTCAGTATTGCAAAACCTTAACAATACCAACCTTTTTCTAATTTTAAAATTTCTGAATATGTTTAAACAACACCCAAAGGGATTATTATCAGCGGCTCTGGCAAATATGGGAGAACGCTTTGGTTTTTATACCATGATGGCGATTCTGGTACTTTTTCTCCAGGCAAAATTTGGTCTGTCTGGCGTAAATGCCGGAATTATTTATTCCATCTTTTACTTCTCCATTTACATTCTGGCATTTGTTGGAGGATTAATCGCTGACAAAACAAGAAATTACAAAGGCACCATTCTGACTGGTTTAATTTTGATGGCTGTTGGCTATTTCCTGATTGCAATTCCTTCGCCAACACCTACACCAAACAAAGTTCTTTTTCTGACTTTAACCTGTATGGGATTGTTTGTCATCGCTTTTGGGAATGGTTTGTTTAAAGGGAATTTACAGGCACTGGTAGGTCAGATGTATGACAGCCCGGAATACGGAAAAATGAGAGACTCCGGGTTTTCATTGTTCTACATGTTTATTAATGTAGGTGCCATTTTTGCTCCGCTGGCTGCAATCGGAGTCCGGAATTGGTGGTTAGGAAAACACGGTTTCGCCTACAATGCTGACCTTCCTGCGCTATGTCACGCACATTTGGATGGAACCATTAATTCAGCAGCTTCCGAATCACTGGTTCAAATGGCAACCAAAGTCAGTGCCGCTCCGGTTGCTGATATTACTGCATTCGCGAAGGATTATCTGAATGTTTTCACTACCGGATTTCATTATGCTTTTGGAAGTGCTATTCTTGCAATGGCAGTTTCTCTGACTATCTACATGGTAAATAAGAAAAACTTCCCGAATGCTAAAAAAGTGGTTACCTCTGGTGTCGCAGTTGATCCGGATGCTATTGTAATGGATATCAAAGAAGTTAAGCAACGCATGTACGCTTTGTTTGCAGTTTTTGGCGTTGCGATTTTCTTTTGGTTGTCATTTCATCAGAATGGGTTAACTCTAACTTATTTTGCAAAAGAATATACGGATTTAAGTAGTGTGAAAATTTCCTTATTCGGTCTCAGTTTGCAGGGTGCTGAAATTTTTCAGTCCATCAATCCATTCTTTGTTGTATTTCTTACTCCGCTTGTATTAGCCTTTTTTGGCTGGCTAAGAAAAATTGGCAAAGAACCTTCCACTCCCCGAAAAATTGCTATCGGTATGGGCATTGCTGCATTAGGATTTCTTGTCATGGCAGTTGGTTCATATTTCAGCAATCTGCCTTTACATTCAGCAATCAACCCAGCTGAAGGTGGTGTACCACTGGCTGAAAACCTAAAAGTCACCCCATTCCTGCTCATACTAACATATTTCGTTTTAACAGTTGCTGAGTTGTTTATCAGTCCTCTTGGAATTTCGTTTGTTTCCAAAGTTGCTCCTCCGCAATACCAGGGAGTCATGCAGGGTGGATGGCTTGGAGCTACCGCCATCGGAAATGCATTTCTATTTTTGGGCGCCATTCTTTATTCCACTATTCCAATCTGGATGGCCTGGACTTTATTTGTTGCTGCCTGCAGCATTTCGATGTTCACCATGATATTTATGCTGAAGTGGCTTGAACGGGTTGCAAAATAAATTAAGATTTGGATATCAGTTTCGTGACAACATAACCGGAACAACCAAACGATAAAAGATATACTTTTGAAGGAGTGGCTTTTGCTGCTCCTTTTTTATATTCTGTATTTCTGAAATGAAAAATATGAATTCAAATCTTCGCAAAATCGGGCTGTTCATGCTTCTGTTTATTGCCTTTGAATCGTGTTCAATTCATCCGGCAAAAAAAGATGTTCCGCCAAATTTTCAGCCATTTTTTGAAGAGTATGGAGTTCAGGGATGTTTTTTGCTTTATGACTTGAAAAATGACATCTATCAAATCTACAATTCCACTCGCTGCGAACAGGGCTTTTTACCAGCTTCCACATTCAAAATTCTGAATTCGCTGATTGGTTTGGAAACTGGTGTGTTAACCGATGAGAATATGGTCATTCCATGGGATGGGGTGGTCCGAACGGAAGAAGCATGGAACAGAGATCACACCATGGCTTCTGCAATACAGTATTCTGTAGTTCCATATTTTCAGGAAGTGGCACGACGAATTGGACCTGCTCGAATGAAAGAAATGGTGGATGATTCGGATTATGGACGCATGGACATCACCAAAGAAACCATTGATAAGTTCTGGCTTTGGGGCAATTCGCGGATTACACCCTGGGAACAGATGAATTTTCTATTGCATTTTTACACCAATAAATTACCTTTTTCGCAGGAGAATGTAAATTTGGTCAGGAAGCTGATTATCCTGAAACAAACAGACAAATGGACTTTTAGCGGAAAAACCGGAATGACCGTTCAAGATGGAAAAAACATCGGTTGGTTAATTGGCTATCTGGAAGAAAACGGCAAGGTCTGGATGTATGTTTGCAATATGGAATCAGGCACCGATAATAATGAAAAATTCAGGGAAAGCCGTCGTGGAATTACCGAAAAGGTCTTTAAATCAATGGGGTTGATGGAAGATTAAAAAGTCATTAAGTCATTCACAGTCATTCGTTGTAAACTAACAATTGAATGACTGTGAATGACGTGAAACAAATGACTACCAATGACATTTTGACTACCGCTTCACCTCAACCAATGCCCCGCTAATAATTTTTTCTACGATATCTTCATCGAGCAAGGTGGTAATGTCACCCAAATTGGATGCATCGCCCTCCGCAACCTTACGGAGAATCCGGCGCATAATCTTTCCAGAACGGGTTTTGGGTAATCCGGGAACCAATTGAATCAAATCAGGACGGGCAAACGGACCAATCAAATTGGTAACCGCCATCTTGATACTCTTCCGGATACCTTCTTCACCACCGGTTGAAAGTTCTCCGCACACCACGAATGCATATATTCCCTGGCCTTTGATTGCATGCGGGTAACCAACCACTGCCGATTCGTTGACCAATGGATGCGAGTTAATTGCATTTTCAATTTCGGCAGTTCCAAGCCGGTGACCCGAAACGTTTATAACATCATCAACACGGCCAAGGATGCGGTAGTACCCGTCCTCGTCGCGTTGCGCCCCGTCGCCCGTAAAATAAAGGTTTTTGAAAGTCGAAAAATAGGTTTCCCTGAAACGGTCGTGATCGCCCCAAATTGTTCGTGCCATACCTGGCCATGGGAACTTGATGCAAAGGTTTCCCTTCACACTGTTTCCGGTCAATTCTTTATTTTCGCCGTTCATAATTACGGGTTGGATACCTGGCAGCGGCAAAGTTGCAAACGATGGTTTTGTCGGAATAATTCCGGGTATCGGGCTGATCATCACTCCCCCGGTTTCGGTTTGCCACCAGGTATCCACGATTGGACAACGATTGCGGCCAATATGGTCGTGATACCAGTGCCATGCTTCTTCATTGATCGGTTCTCCAACAGTTCCCAAAACTTTAAGTGAAGACAAATCCTTGTCCAAAATATGATCCATGCCAAGTGCAAGTAAAGACCGAATGGCAGTTGGTGCGGTATAGAATTGATTCACCTTGTATTTGTCAACCACATCCCAGAACCTTCCGGCATCGGGCCAGGTGGGGATTCCCTCAAACATCAGCGTTTGTGCACCATTCAGGAGTGGTCCGTAAACAATGTAGGAATGGCCGGTAACCCAGCCAATATCTGCCGTACAAAAATAAATATCACCGGCATTGTATTGAAAAACATTTAAAAAGGTGTAAGCGGTATAAATCATGTATCCGGCAGTAGTATGAACAATTCCCTTGGGTTTGCCAGTCGATCCTGAAGTGTACAAGATGAACAGATTATCTTCAGCATCCATCACTTCGGCAGGGCATTCAGGCGATTGCCCGTCGATGGCTTTATGCCACCAGATATCGCGGCCAACAACCATGTTAATTTCAGATTTTGTCCGTCGAAGGACCACAACTGTTTCAACGCATGAACACAATTCCAGTGCTTCGTCAACAATGGCTTTAAGCGGTGTTATTTTTTCCCCGCGGAAACCGCCATCTGCAGTCAGAACCACTTTGGCTTCTGCATCCAGAATGCGGTCGGCAAGCGAGGCGGCTGAAAATCCTGCGAAAACTACCGAATGAACAGCCCCAATCCGGGCACAGGCCAGCATCGCTATCGTCAATTCAGGAACCATTGGCATATAAATAGCCACCCGGTCACCTTTCTTTATTCCAAGGCGTTTGAGCGTATTGGCAAATTTGTTGACTTCCTTATACAGCTCCAGATAAGTTAAAATCCGGTTTTGCTCGTTCGGATTATTTGGTTCCCAGATGATGGCTGGCTGGTTACCGATGGTATACAAATTCCTTTCAAAAATATTCTCCGTTATATTTAACTTTCCGCCGCCATACCATTTAACTGAAGGACCTTCAAAGTCCCATTCCAGAACTTTATCGCATCGTTTATGCCAGTAAAACCCTTCTGCAACTTCAGCCCAAAAGGCTTCCGGATTGGCAATACTTTTCTGGTATTCATGAATATAACCGCCTAAACTGTGAATCTTTGCTACCATCGTTAGTTCAATTAGTTTAATTAAAAGATGATTTTTGTCTGGAATTTGAAGTATTTCAGAATAAGCAACAAGTATAGTGATTTTTGGTTTAAATCATACAGGTAATCTTTCGGATGAAAAATCAAGTATAAATTTGATTTAAAACGATTTATTGCCCCGGAGGTGTAAAACTGGCATCCTTGTTATCAAGCACCAACACCCAATCGTTACCGCGTCCGCCGGTTTCCGGTATAAATTCGCGGATTCCGTCGTTTGGAATTTCACCTGATTTCTTCGCCTCACCGGTTCGCGGATTGTACCACCAAACTACTGAATTCTTCCAGTCCAATTTTTTCAGATCTAATTTTGCAGACCAGCCGGTCGGAATGTAAACGAATGCATAATTCCGGCCTTTGGTGGCCACAATGAAATCGGTTTCGGATATGTAATCATTGGCCACAAGTTCCTGAAAACGAATCCGTTCGGTCATGGGACGGCTTTCCATTAAGCGGCGAACATGAATCATGTCACCGGCTCCGGGCAAATCGAGATCATCATACCAGGTGTGCCGGGCGAAACCAACCGGTGTTCTTTCCTGAGTGAGCATCTGCCAGATGGCATGGCAACCGTAAGTATGCCCGAATCCTCCGGAAAATAAATTCCAGTAGGCAGCTTGCCTGATATCAGCATCATCAAACCAGCCGAGAATTTCAGGTTGCCAGTTGCATGGATGATCTTCATACCGGGGCTCTCCATCGAATGTTGGCTTTTGGGGCTGAAGCTGATAATCAGGAATGAGTAGTTTTTTATATGCTGCATAAGAACGTTCGCCATGCCCGGTTTGCATCATGTTAAAATCGAGCCAGTTTTGTTGCTGAAACCATTTGGAAGAGCTTGATCCACCTGAAGGATGATAAGTCATCAGGTGATTTTTATCCACCGATTTGATTCCGGTTGCCAGTGCATTCCAGATTTCATAATTCGCACTGCCTCCTTCGCGGTCTCCTCCGTTGATCCAAATGATATTCGGATAATTTTTATACCGGTTGCCAATCCATTTTCCATAAAGTCCGGCATTTTCTTTGGTGAAAATTACCGGGCCAATACCCCACTGCTTGTCCACTTTATCGCCCCAGGTCGGCAGCAATCCGATGAACATTCCTTTTTCTTCAGCTTTCCGAATCACCCAATCCACATGTGCGAAATATTTTTCATTTGGTTTTATTGGATCGTTATCCACCAAAGGTTTCTCTCCCTCCATATTCGGTGTATTCAATCCATCGAGTTCGGCCAAAACAACCGCCTGAATAACGGTGAATCCTTTCTCACGCCGGTTTTCCAGATACTTTTCGGCATCAGTATTATCCAGACGGTGAAACAATTCCCAGGCCGTATCGCCCAGATAAAAAAATTGCGTTCCATTGGAGAACTCTAAAAAACGATGATTTTCTGAAACTTTCAGATTGCCATTTTTAAAATTGACCGAAGACCCCTGCCATTTCTGGTTCTGTGCCTGTACTGTCCATATTCCAAGGAATACAAAGAAAACCATCCATTTTTTCATAACGTAATTGACGATATTTGTTCAGGAAATTTGATTAAATTAGTATTCGAAGTTAAACATTTCTATCATTTCAAGGTTTTAACTGGCAGTAATTAAGAGAAACATTCATCGTTGCAAGCATTTAAATTTAGAACAGATATACAATGAAAATAATAGATCAGACCAAACCGATTCTGGTAACCGGGGGCACCGGATACCTCGCTTCCTGGATAGTTAAACTATTACTTGATGAGGGAAGAGAAGTCAGGACTACCGTAAGAAACCTGTCACAGAAGGATAAATATGCTCATCTCACAGCAATTGCGGTAAAAAGCAAAGGTACATTCCAGGTTTTTGAAGCTGATTTACTGAAAAAAGGAAGTTTCGCCGATGCCATGGCCGGATGCGAATTGGTGATTCACACGGCTTCTCCGTTCAAAATCTCTGGAATAAAGGATGGCCAAAAAGAATTGGTCGAACCAGCCTTGGAAGGCACCCGGAATGTCCTTGAATCGGCAAATAAGACAGAAAGTGTAAAACGCGTTGTGCTGACTTCAAGCGTGGTTGCCATTTACGGTGATGCCGTCGATCTGGCGAAAACCGAAAAGGGAATTTTTACCGAAGAACATTGGAATTTCTCAAGTTCTGTCAAACATCAGCCTTATTCATTCTCGAAAACCCTGGCCGAAAAACTGGCATGGGAAATGGCCGGAGAACAAAACCGATGGGATTTGCTGACCATCAATCCGGGATTTATCATGGGACCATCGCTCAGCAAACGAACCGATTCGACCAGTATTGATATCATGATGCAACTGAGTTCAGGAAAGTTCAGAACAGGCGTTCCTTCAGGCAAAATGGGCATTGTGGATGTTCGCGATGTGGCCAAGGCACATATACTGGCTGGTTTTTCTCCTTCTGCTTCAGGCCGTCACATTGGTGTGGCCGATCATAAAGATTTTTTGGATTTTGCCAATGTGATCAGGGCAAAATATCCTCAATATCCGCTTCCAAAATCGTATGTTCCAAAATGGCTTTTAGGAGTCATTGCGCCATTGATAGGATTTTCCCGGAAATATGTAAAACTGAATATTGGAATTGATGTAAAATTTGACAATTCGTATATCCGAAAGGATCTGACAATGGAATTTCTTCCATTCGAAACAACAATATCCGACCATTTCACCCAATTGCTTGATGATGGAATCATAAAAAGACTTTAATATGAAACGAATCGCCAATGTAATTGGGGCAAATGGGTTAGTTGGCCATAGTCTGGTCAACAAATTACTTTTTCATAGCGAGTTTGGTAAGGTCAGGATTTTTGTGCGACGCAAAACCGGAGTTATTCATGAGAATCTCGAGGAAAAGATCATTGACTTTGACCAGCCGGAAAACTGGAAACATCTGGTTCAGGGCGATGTGATATTTTCAACGCTGGGAACGACGATCAAAACAGCCAAAACCAAGGAAAAACAATACCTCGTCGATTTCACCTATCAATATGAATTTGCCAAAGCAGCTTCCGAGAATGGAGTTCCGGCCTACGTTTTAGTTTCATCCATGGGAGCGAATCCAAAATCTTCAGTTTTCTATTCCCGAATGAAAGGCGAACTGGAAGAAGCCGTTGCCAGGCTGAAATTCAGCAAACTGATTATTTTCAGGCCTTCTATTCTGGATGGAAACCGTCGTGAGAAACGAAGCGGTGAAAAGATCGGACTAATCATCAGCCGATTCATCACCCGATTTATTCTGAAGAAATACCGGCCAACACCTATACCAATTTTAACATCAAAAATGATTCGGCTGTCAGTCGATCAAACAGAAGGATTTCGCATGATCGAAGGTGCTGAAATTTTTGCCAGAAAATAGCGGTTACTGGTTCATATCCTTTAAAATCTTCTCGACTTCGGCTTCGGTTTTGTGCAGCTTATCCTTGCAGATGGTAATCAGTACCGAAACCCGGCTAACCTGTTCCGACAGTTCATCCACATCCAGTTCCTCGTTTTCAATTTTTTCCAGAATCTCTTCAATTTCTGTAATTGCATCCTTGTACGTTGCTTTTTTCGTTGCCATTGATAATTTTTTATAGCCTCCCCCACCCCCTTCACAAGAGGGTGAGAAAGAATCGCCAGTTATAATATCCTTGTTTTTTGTTCGAAATTTTTTATTGAATTTTTTTTAAGAATCCGTTTTTAAGCCCCCTCTTGAGGAGGGGGTTTGGGGGAGGCTTTTCCCCTCCACTTTGCTTTCAACCGTTCCGTCGCTCAGCCTTGTTTCCAGCTGTTCTCCCACTTTGACCTGTTTGATCGACTTCACAATTTTTCCGTTGATCATCGTCAGTGAATATCCCCGTTTCAGTATATTCTGCGGATCAACCAGACGAAGTTTTTCCTGAAAGGAAATCAGGGCTTTCTTCTCATTCCGGATTTGATCAGTCGACTGAATTTTAATCAGATGCTGAAACTGGTTCAAAAGGTTTTTGTTCTTCAAAACCTGTGCACGGAAAATGAAGTTCAGTTTGTTTCCTGAAAAGTCGAGCAGATGCTTTTGATGTGTAACAAAGCGATTGGTCAGACTTTTTACTTCCGTAGAATACTTTTTAATCTCCGATTTTTGATCTTTCAGGAAAACTGAAGATCGGTTTGCCAGTTGAATACGCGCAATTTTCAAGCGGTTTTGCTGATCAACAATCAGTTGGTTAACCAATTGTTTCAGTAGGTCTGCCGCATCATTCAGCCGGTTTTTATTTTCTTCGAGCTGATCAGTAACCAGTTCCGAAAAATGCTTTTCGAGTTCTTTCAGTTCCTC
>CAILJH010000215.1 GCA_903834475.1 uncultured Prolixibacteraceae bacterium
AGCGAAATGCTTATGAAGCAGAGAACAGTTAAAATTGCAGTTTTGGCGAATGTACATGAATGAGATTTCGTCAATCTGGAAGGACAGTTTTGGATGAATTTTTTTTGCATAACGCTGTTAGTTTATTTGAATATTTTTAGGCTATTTACAGGTATGTTCCTGAACCAAGATGTATTAGATTTATGAGACGAATTTGAAATTACGAATTTATGTGTTTTTTTAGCCTTATCAACAATATGATAGCGCTAAATTAGTCGAATGGTTCGGATATAACAACTCGTAAAACACTGTTAAACATTGTCATATAACCGCATCCGGTTGTGCAACCGGTTGCGGTTGATAACTTTAACAAAAAAAAATGGGTCGAGCTTATACCTGGCTTTTTAATTCATCAGTTTTTTTGTCCAATTCGTTGATCAATCAAAATTGTACGTATTTTTATTGAAGGAAATATAATCTTCATGATGAATAATCCGATTACTATAATCGATATAGCCAAACTTCTGGGAATTTCAAAATCCACCGTGAGCCGTGCATTGAATAACCATCCGGATATCAGTCAGGCAACCAAAGACGCGGTAAAAAAAGTAGCCGAAAGCCTTCATTTCAAGCCCAATATTGTCGCATCATCGTTCAGGCATAAAAAAAGCAAAGTGATTGGTTTGATTGTGCCTCAAATCTCGTATTTCTTTTTTCCTTCCGTGATTCAAGGAATGGAAGAAATTGTGCACGACAAAGGATACACCTTGCTTATTTTACAATCAAATGAGTCTTTTGAGCGCGAGGTTGAAAATCTGGATATCCTGGTCGCTAATAACGTTGAAGGCATATTAGCTTCAGTATCAAGAAAAACCAAAAACTTCGACCATTTTCGGAAAATCATTGATATGGGAATGCCTATTGTCTTTTTTGACCGGGTAGTAAAAGACCTCAATGCAGACATGGTCCTGGTCGACGATATTACCGGATCGTATAATGCAGTCATGCACTTAATTGAAACCAATAGGCGCCGGATTGCTATTTGCACCGGCAACCTCAACCTATTGATCTGCACCAACCGCTTGCAAGGGTACAAAATGGCCCTGCAGGAAAAAGGCATTCCAATCAACGAGGACCTGATCATTTCCTGCCAATCGCCCGAAGAAGCAGAACAGGAAACTCTGCGACTACTTAATCTGGAAAACCCACCGGACGGTATCTTTGCCATCAGCGACCTGACCATGACCGGTGTTATGCGGGGGATATATAAAATGAAAATGCAAGTTCCCAAAGACATAGCAGTGATTGGTTTTTGCGAGGAACCTTTTCGGACGATGTACAATCCACCATTAACCGCCATCCGACCTATGGGATTCGAAATTGGCCGGAAATCTGCTGAAATCCTTTTTGAACATATCCTCAGAGAACCATATGCCCGCAAAGAACCTCAAGTTGTTTATCTGGAGGGCAAATTGGTTATTGGCGGCTCAACATAAATCACAAGACATTAAAATCCAGTCAACGAGCAACTTGGAATCGCGATTAGTTACAAGGCAACACCAGAGGTTTTGTTCGTGGTTATGTTTGTGATATTGCTGAAGTTCTTGATATCATTTGTTTTGAACCTATTCCAACAAAGCAAAACAACATTTCATTCTAAATCTGGCAACAACAAAAAACCACCCGCGAAATTAATCGTAAGTGGTTGATTTAATGCATTTCCGTTAAGTATCCTAACTCCGGAATGAAATATCCGTCTCAAACTACACTGTTCATCCCCACTCAGGAAATTGAGTTTTATTTAGGTCGAGCGTGGCGATTGTTTGCATATCCGAACTATCCAGTTCAAAATCAAAAATGACTAAATTTTCCATCATATGCGCTTTTTTTGTAGACCTTGGGATAGCAACAACACCTCTCTGGAAGTGCCACCTCAGGCATACCTGGGCAATGCTTTTATTGTGTTTTTTACCAATGGAAGCCAGAGTTGGGTTGCTGAAAATTTCATTTCTCCCGGCAGCAAAAGGTGACCAGGCTTCCATTTGCACTCCGGTTTTCATCAACGCTTCATACGATTTGTTTTCCTGTAAGAAAACATGAGTTTCAATTTGATTGATCACAGGTTTTATTTTGGCGTATGCCATCAACTCCGCTAACTGATCAGGATCAAAATTACTCACTCCGATGGCCCTGATTTTACCTGCCTCGTATAGCTCTTCCATCGCTTTCCAAGAACCTTTGACATCGCCCCGAGGCCTGTGGATAAGGTACAAATTCAAATACTCCAGACCCAATTTGTTTAAAGTGGTTTGATAGGCTTTTTTTGTACTCTCAAACCCAGCATCGTCGACCCAAAGTTTTGAGGTTACAAAAAGTTCTTCCCTGTTTATGCCACTTTTTTTAATCCCAGCGCCCACTGCTTCTTCGTTTCCGTAGATGTGGGCCGTATCAATAAGCCGGTATCCCACCGAAATTGCATCAGCTACACTGCGTTCAGCAATATCGCCGTTTAGTGTGTTCGTACCAAAACCAAGCCTTGGCATTTGTATGCCGTTATTGAGTTTGACGGCAGGAATTAAATTTTTCGCCTGAATACCGGAAAGGGCGCCGAATACTTTAGTTCCACTTAAAGGTAAAAACAGTGCAGAAGCTGCAACCACTGCGCCGGTACGTAAAAAATCCCGACGTTTCATTCCATTGGATTGATTTATTTTCTCCATTTTATTCCAGTTTGTTTGGACCAAATATAGCATTTTTTCAATGGTTTGAATTGGGTTTTAAGGTAGGTGTTAATTTCCACCTATCTCCCTCCAAAACCACTCAAATTCCGAATCCTTTGGCAAAACCATTGGCAAGAAATAAAAAACCACCTGCGAAATATTCGCAAGTGGTTGATTTTCTTGTTGTCCTGTTAGGTCTCGAACCTAAACTCTTCTGAACCAGAATCAGACGTGTTACCAATTACACCACAGGACAATTTTAAATAAATGAACAAATTTCAATTTGCCGAAGCTAAACTTGTTTGTTTTTGTTGACCCACTAAGGCTCGAACTTAGACTCTACTGAACCAAAATCAGTTGTGTTGCCAATTACACCATGGGTCAATCCTTAGTTGTCTTTTCTTTAAAGACGGTGCAAAAATATAAAAATTATTTTTTCAGGCTCTGTTTTGCTTGGAATTTTTCTGTCTGTTCCGGAATGTTTGTTCATGCTTTTTAATAATGAATAGGACGCAGCCTTCTTATACTTTATTATTCAGGAGTTTACCGGATATTTTGCAGAGAATTTGGGTTGTTAATATTTTAGCCGATTCGTGGAATATCGTCCAGGTCACTTGGTAGATTCTTACATTATTCTGACCGGCGAGGATGTTCAGACTATGAAAGACATCGCTTCAACATTCTCTTTTTATCTTACTTTCCCATCTGATAAAGCTTCTCCAACAATTTTCGTCCTCGCGATGCTATTCCTGCAGAGCCGTGAAGTTCAATTTCATTCTCAATCAAATTAATCAGCTCACCGGTAAAATCGGGTTCCTTTTGTGCAATATTAAACAGTATTTGCATGGCATGAACGCGCACGGCTACCGGTTCAGTTGAATTGGTATAAACCTCGAAGCAAAAATTTAAGAGAAGAGCCATTTTTTCCTCCGGAATGTCATGAAGACTGATGAGTTTCAGGAGATGCCTTTTTTTACCTGCACTTTTAGTGATAAGCACAAATTCTGTCATAACAGGCAGATAAGGCAAAACGAGATCAGGATGCCGGTCGTGTATTTTATCAACCATCCACGCAGCACGCCAGTTTTCGTGTTGACTTTCATCCAGTACTTTGTCCATGATAAGGTTCAGATATTCTGGATAATCCGAAATGTAACGCACTAAAATCGCCAGATTTTCCCATGACCGAATCAGTATTTTAATTTCATTTTCTGTCATCTGTAATATTTTTTGATGGCAATTTTCCGGCATTAAAGATAGCAGACTTCGTCGATCGATAAAACAGATGAACACAATTTTCATCTCAAATCCAATAGCTGAAATCTTATCGCTTCTGACTGAGTTCGGTAAATATTTCCCTTCTTTGCGAAACCATTCAGCATAGAAAAATGATCGATGTTTGTTGTGCTATAATTGTAAAGGAGGCCAAAATACTGGCAGTACAGCGTGGACCAGAAAGCAGTCATCCATGGCAATGGGAATTCCCGGGTGGCAAAATTCATTTCGATGAAAATGAGGAACAATGTATTGTTCGTGAGATTGAGGAGGAATTATCCGTAGAAGTTGATGTTTTAGAAAGGCTTCAATCCATTGAATTTAATTACGGAACAAAGCAAATCAGGCTGATTCCATTCGTCTGTCAAATAATTTCCGGAGAAATCAGGCTGACTGAACACAAGGCACAAAAATGGTTCTGTCTGGAAGAATGGGAAAAGATAAATTGGTCGGGTGCCGATTACGAATTAATCCTAAAGAATCAGGAAAACCTGAAAAGAATTTTGAAGGAGAATCTGTAACCAGCTTCTAATTTACCAATCGGGGGAAAATCAAAGCAAAGGCAACAAATACGGCAGTCCAGCTCAGAATGGATAAAACCATGTAAGGCATTGCAAATTTATGCTTGGAGTAGTATTTATTCAGTAAAAAAGCGCCAAATGGAATACTTAAAATTATCGGTGATAAAATAACGATACCCGGAAGGCCAAATTTGGACCGAAACCGCACAATAAACCTGTTCCTTTTAGAAAAAACCTTTTCGCCTGTTACATTTCTGCGCCACAAAAGTATACGCCGATAAACCCGCACGGAAAATGGAAGATATTTCCGGAGAAATGCTTTTATGTGATGAATGCGGTCAAGGGCATAGCCGCTGAAATAGTAGAAAAAGAAAAAACCAGCAATTCCACCCAAGGTTACGGCAATCAATGTTTGCTTAAAGTTTAACCCAATGAGTATAGCATAGGGAAACGTCAGAAAATATTTGACTGAAGCCAACAAAAACACCTGAATGATTTTTAAAACCGCGACCATAATCTTTCTCTCTCTGTGATTCTCTTTTGTAGAACGTCAAATGTCGTAAATTAATTGTTACGAAATTTCATAAGCAAATCATTTTTTAGATTTTTTATGAAATTTTAAGAACTAATTTTTTATGAATCCGATCTCGCGTGTGCCGGAATCGTTGGTATTACCGGAATCTGAATTTACTTAACCTAATCGAATGAAAATCAGAGCGACAAAAATTAATCCTAAAATCAAAACATAAGTATAAATATTGGCGAAATTCAAGGTCCATCCCATCCCAATAATTCGTTTTGGAACAAGAATTCTTTGGTCTTTCCGGTTAAAATAGATGATTCCTACCTTGTAATTGGTCGGATCCTGTATCATCCGGTCATTTTCATATTGGTCAAATTTGCTTTTCATAGTTTTAAATTTGGGAGGCTGTCTCAATAGTCATCAACCCAGTCATCCTGAACGTTCGACTGAGCTCACGTCGAAGGCTTGTTTCAGGATCCCATCTCATTGTACATCAGACCCCGATCCCGAGTGCTCGGGACGGGGTGACCCGTCCAGTGAGTTTTTTGACTTTTGTGACTGTCTCCTATTTTCCAAATTATACTCCCGGAATATTTATTCCCTTAATTTTACGGTACAAATCAAGTGCATACAAGTCTGTCATTCCTGAAACAAAATCGACAACTGACTGCACTTTTTCATAAGTTGATTCATGTTTCCCGCCATACTGGTCAGGCATAAGCTGGATAATTTTCTGCGAAAATCCTTCCTTTGGATTCAGAATTGCTTCAATAAAAACCTCCAGCAAAGTTCCGATAATCTGGTAGCCTGAAATCTCGATTTCAACCACTGACCGATCGTTATAAATATTTTTCAGACTGACGTCCTTAATATTTTTAATCGCATCCAAAGATGTCGGATGAACATGATCAATCAAGGCTTTCTGGAAATTTCCCGAGAAAATATCGTCTTGCTTTTCCCAGAAAACATTTACGCATTGTTTTACCAATTTCCCGATCACACTGGCACGCAAATAGGCAATCTGCTC
>CAILJH010000216.1 GCA_903834475.1 uncultured Prolixibacteraceae bacterium
ACTTGGAGGAGTTTCCATCAGGGGGCTTGGTTATGATGACGGACGACCTGAATTATGGAATAGCCTTGGTGCCGCATTGATCAAAATTGATACAACTTTCGTCGAAAACCCTAATCTGAAGATTAGTAGCTTTCGAAAGTTCTGGAATATTGTAACAAGTACCTATCATGGATTCAGCCTAAAAATTTTCAGGCAAGATTTGCAGTGGGCAAGGGTAGTTCGTTTAAAGTATTATGATACGAGCAAATATGAAGGTTATACCAGATTTATACGCGCGGATCTTCCTCTTGAAGAATCTATTGCTAATTACATCGGGAAAACAGTCATCTGGACGGATAAGTTTCCTTGCAAAAAGGACCCAAAGATAAATAATGAATGTCTTCTTCCTGATCTGACACACTGTTATTATCTATACACCAGATGGACAATATATGCCATATTCTTTTTTTGGTGCGGCATGCTGTTTCTAATTTTAACTGTCATATTTTATGTGATTTCATTTAATTATGAAAGATATATTCTTGGTAGTGATAAGGTTAGAAATACCATTCGGAATATGCCATCCGGGTTCTTTCTTATTTCAATTCTGTTTACCGGGTTTTGGTTGTATCTGAATCCCGCCTTCGTTGATATTGGCGCCGGAAGTGAGGAAGGAACCAATTCCCTCTTGATGCTTTACGTTCTGCTCATAGGAATCGCGGTAGGTTGGGTTGGCGCTTCCCGGTATTTCAAATACAATCGCTCCTGAAGTCTTACGCAAATTAATTCCTGAAAAGATAGTTGAAAAGTAAAAATTAGAAATGTAAAAGGCTGGTATAAAGCATTAAACAATTAAAGAAATCCTTAATAACAGAAAATATGAATACTCACTCAGAAAAAACGCAGGAAAATAAGAGCCATGCGGTATTTACCGGGACGACTCAAAAATCTGGAGGCAGTGAATCTTCGTTTCAGTTTGTGGATAACCGTCCGCAAGCCACTGCACAAAGGAAACTGCACGAAATGGCAAATAATGGTCAGTCGGCTCAATTGCAGGTAATTGCTGCCAACTTCTCCCAAAGTACCATTCAAAAGAAAGGAACAGAAGAAGAGGAATTGCTTCAGGGAAAATTCCTTACTGTACAAAACAAAAGTGTAGAAGAGGAAGAATTACTTCAGGGAAAGTTTGAATCCATACAGCTGAAGGAAAATAATACCGGACTGCCCGACAACCTTAAAACCGGAATTGAAAACCTCTCCGGTTACTCATTGGACGATGTAAAGGTGAATTACAACTCCGAAAAGCCGGCTCAACTGAATGCGCACGCTTATGCACAGGGCACAGATATTCATTTGGCTTCCGGACAGGAGAAACATCTTCCACACGAAGCCTGGCATGTGGTGCAGCAAAAGCAAGGAAGGGTAAAACCAACCATGCAAATGAAAGGAAAAGTTAATGTGAATGATGATGCAGGCCTGGAGCGGGAAGCTGATTTAATGGGCGAAAAGGCATTGCAAAGGAAGCCTGAAGAAAGTAGAATTAAAGAATCTACCCATTCGTTCACTCCTGAAATTCAATTGGTGCTGATTGATCCAAACAACAGCATCTTGAATGCCAAGCTAACCCAACAGTACCATGATGAAGAAAATGCCGGCGATGCTTGTTCTGTTATGAGTAAATCGATACAAGTTCATCAGGACGCAATCGATCATTTTAAAAGGGCAAAAGCGCTGCGAAAACGAGCCGGTAAACTACACCAGGACGATGATGGAGGCCACCTTCTTGCTATTGATACGCTTAGTGATAAAATTCAGAGAAGAAAAGAGCTCATTGCAGAACTTAGCCCCAAACCCGTAGCTTCCAGCCCTAAAGTTAATGCAGATGTGAAGAAAGGAACATCCAGTTGGTTCGGTCATGAAGCTATGGGAACCGGAGGACAGGCATCATGGTTATCGGGTAATCAGTCGGCTTGGACGCCAAGAAAATCTGGCACCTGAAATAACTAAAATGGACCTTTCCAATCAAGATTTTGTGTAATTAGATACAATGAATACTCACGCTGACAAAGTACAAGATAATAAAAGTCAATCCCTTGCGAATGGGGTTTCTCAGAAGCAGAACGGCATTGAGTCTACGTTTCAGTTTGCGGATAACCGGTCTGAGGCTGTTGCTCAAAGAAAACTTTACGAAATGGCTAATAATAGGACCAAGGTAAAGCAAGCTGATCAATTAAATGCAATTACAAATTGCCATTCGGATAAAATGGCTCAACTTAATCCCCAAGCACCGAAAAGGAGTGCCAATTTTCAGAGAAAACGAACACAAGAAAAACAGGTTCAGGAAGATTCCATACAAGTGCAGCAGAATACAATAATCCAGAGATTTCCTGACACCGCTCTTGAAAGTTCAGCAGATCTCAACTGGGGAAAAACTAATTCAGTTAGCCGGCCTGGGGAAGGAGTCAGTGGAGGTGTCTTTATCTTTAATGATCCGGATGGTCCAATTTTCGATCTTGTTGTTAAACCTGAGTACGATGAGGAAGATAAAACACCTCAGAGTATTGCAAGCGGACAGGTGTCCGACAAGTTGCTTCAAAGTCTTGGATTTAATGTACCTAATTCACGAATTGTGAAAGTTAATGATGCCGAAGCTTCTCAAATTTTAAATGTTGCAAAAGTCAAAGGAAATGAAATCCCTTTAACAATTAACCCGGGCAACGATGAAAACATGATTTTTTTGAAGATAATGGGAAAAGCTGATGCCAGTACTTTTTCCAGAGCAGCGAAGGAAACCGATTCCGAAGCTAAAGTACCGGAACTTTTGGCTGTTCTCAATCGGACTGAATTGATGAATAAGGTTGGACAACTTATAGTTGCTGATACATTCATGAGGAACACAGATCGCATCACATACAATAGTGCCAACCTTGGAAACCTGATGTTTCATGAAAATGAACTGACAGCAATTGATAGCAGTGCAAGGTTTAAAGAACAACTATCATCACACAAAGTCAACAAAAAGCAAGTTGATCTTGAGCAAATAGAGCATTTATTTGATAAGCGTGAAGCACTTATCAAAAGTCTATTTATAGGTCTTGGTGAATCAATACCAAATGAGCAGGCAAAAGTGGCATTTCAAAATTACTGTAATTCTGAAAATGCTACAATTGCTCGCTCTGCAATTGCCCAAGGCATTACAGATGGAATTGCATCTATTCGTGCATTACTTGGCAATAAGGAAAGAAGACGCCCTTTGAAAGAAGAAATGAGTCGACACAAAGAAGCCGGTGCCACTCATATGGAATGGTCCAGACTCAAGACGGCCAAACGTTATGTAGACCTGCGTGCTAAAGGGAAAGATGCGGCTGAAGCTGCTAAATATTCTGTTGAATACGAAAAATTTTCAAGCGTTTTAGCACAAATAACTACTTTTCCTGCAAATATCCTGGCGATACCTGTTATGCCAGCAAGTCTTACTGGTAAAGAAAAACTTGGTCGTAAATTGAAATTGAAAAGTGCAGATGAAAAACGCGCATCAGAACTTAAGAAGCAATTACGTAAAGGAGATGTTGATCACAAAACAATAGATATGTCAACACTTGCCAATGCGGGTAGAAGGGGTGATAAACTAAAGGTTGAATTGAACATTCGTTTGTTCATTGGCTGTTTGATCGAGAAAACGACTTCAATCGAAAAACTTATTGATGCTGATAACCCATATGCAGCTAAAATGTTGGAACGTGCATTTGTGCCGTTAAATTTGATGAAACATGCTGTTCTGGACTTAGAATCGCAATATGCAATTCTTGCTCAAGGGTCCGACAAAACAAAAGTTTTTGTTACTAATATTCAATTATTATCAAAAAAGCTACAAGATGCCATTTCTGAAAAAATTGATAACGATCAATAGAAAACTTTTCGCGATTCGGGTTTAATAGGATGCAGCTTATTTGAAAGAAAATTCCATGTGGCAGTTTTAATAAATCGATCTAAAAATGATTTGATAACACATTGTCAAATCACTCGAAAATGGAGTAGAACCTATGAAATTACCTGTTTGACTTATGAAGCCATTCCCTAAATTTTAAAAGATTAAATAAAAACATTAAAGCAAAATTATGATTTCATATTCAATTTGGGACCACCTCTATTCATGGGTACTGCTTTACGTTTCATTTTCTGTTATCGGATTAACCATCTTTTTAAAGTTCACCAACAACAGATCCAATGAATCTTCCAATGAATTGGTAATAAATACGCTGAATATTTCAGGAGTTCTTTTTTCCCTGTTCATCACATTTGTGGTTGTTACGGTCTGGACCAATTGGGAGAAAATGGACGCGCAAATTGCGACAGAATCCAATTCTTTGGCAAATATGTACAGTCAAACATATCACCTTCCGGAATCAAAAAGAACACCTTTAAGAAAAGCAATCAGAGATTACACCAATTCATTAATTGTTGATGAATGGCCTTCAATGGCGAAAAATGTACCAAGCAAAATAACCCAGGATGCGTTTATGCAAATACGGGATGAAATACATGGTTTATTTAATATGCCAGTCGACCAAAGATATTTCTACTCCAATATCTATCCGATTTATGTTCAACTTTCTGACTTGAGAAGAAACAGAGTCCATCGGACTTTGAGTTACTTACCTGATATGGTTTGGTATATTTTATTTACAGGAAGCTTTGTCACCATCTTTCTAAGTTTCTTTTACAAAACGCAGAATGTAGTCATTCAGTACATTATGAATTTTTTTGTTGCCTTAATGTTCTCGATGGGAATGTTTCTTTGTTATGACTTGAACAATCCGTTTCGGGGCGAATCGAAAATTTCAAGCGAAGCCTTTCAGGTCCTCACTAATAATCAATTCAAAATTTCTGATACAGAGACGAATCAATAAGGTACGATCTGAACTAGTCATTTCAACAATCAGGATCAACAAAAAACCCGGTGTTCAATTTGAACCCGGGTTTATGTTTCATGTGAATATGGTTTATTACAAAATCTTAGTTGTAAGATTGTTGATGCTGCTTTCCAACGCTTCGAATGGTTTACCATTACCCTGATTGTCGTCTTCAACAAAGGTGTATTTTACACCAGCAACTTTTTTCGACTTCAGAATCGTTTTGAAATCAATAACACCGCAACCTACACAAGTAATATCATCTTTAATCACTTCATAGAACGGAGTCTGCTTGGTCTTCATATCTTTGAAGTGCAGGAGTTGGAATCTGCCCGGATATTTATTGAACATCGCTACAGGATCCTGACCAGCTTTTGTTGCCCAAAAAAGATCTAATTCCATAGTAATAAGATCCTTGTCCATTTCAGGTAAAAATACATCAAAGTAAGGTACAACTCCATTGATGTTGGCAAACTCAAAGTTGTGGTTATGATAGCCAAATTGTATTCCGATGTCTTTCATGATTCTACCCACTTTGTTCCAGTCGCCAATCATCTTTTTATATTTTTCGATGTTCCGGTCAACGGGTTCAATCCATGGCTGAATACAATATTTTACTCCAAGTTGAGCATGTGAATCGGCCATGATTTTTGCAGTTTCGATGGTGATACCAGCTGATTCAACTGCTGAATGGCTGCTGATAGCTTCCATGCCCAAATCCTTGATTATCTTACTGAATTCTTTTGGAGCAAATCCATAAAATTTGCCCTTCGAATAATTGGCCAATTCGAGGTTTTTGTACCCGAGGTCCGATAATTTTTTCAATGTGCCAAGGGTATCTGCAGTCATGGCATCGCGGATCGTGTACAATTGCAGACCAACGCCAAAGCTTTTCCGGTCAACTGCATCCGATTTAAAGGCAAGTGAACCAAGGGCCGTCATACCTAAGGCACCCACGGCTGAAATTTTAAAGAAGTCTCTTCTGTTTCGTAACGTACTCATTGTCTTTATTTTTTAGTTGGAAATAGTTTGATTTTTCAAGAGTTTAAATATAGTACAAACCATTTATTTATATGGCACATCTCGTGCAACAAGAAAAAATAAATTGTTCGGACTAAATTTCAAACCCATTCTTTTTATCATTCAAAGATACATCGTTCTGAAAATATCCGGATAAAAAGTAGCCAAACGGATTGAGTCGGGACTGAAACTGAATTTTTTCGGACTGGAATAATCTGGGAGAATAGACTTTTTGAATACTTTTTTTTAAACGAAGCTTAGGCGTTACTCCAGAATTTATATTTTGATTTTCAATGCGATATAAAAAGGAAGGAGCCAGGCATAATCTGGCTCCTTCAAGAGTATTGAATCACTTATAAAACGATGCTATTAATCGCTTTTTCTAAGGCAGAATCTTTTACTACGGGAATAGCTGTTCCTTCCACCCGGATAATATTTACATCAGTTAATCCAAGAAAACCTAAAATAGCTGTAAGGTAAGGTGCAGCGAAGTCGTATGACTGCATTACACCTTCGGAATAAATACCACCTGATGCAATGGCGATATAAACTTTTTTGCCATGAACAAGTCCCTCGGGGCCGTTCTCGTTAAAGCGGAAAGTTACATTAACCCTCGAAATATGGTCAATCCATGCTTTTAAAGTGGAATGGATACTGAAATTGTAGAAAGCAGCCCCGATCACAATCGTATCTGCATCCATAATCTCACTAATGGCTTCATCAGAATTTCGGAGCGCTTCAATACCTTCCGGTGTTCGGTATTCTTCCGGAGTATAAAAAGAAGTTATTTGTGCTTCTTCCAAATGTGGAAACTGTTTTTCAACCAGATTATTTTCTTTGACAGTACTACCCGGATAGGCTGCCTGAATCTTTTCAACGATTGAGTTGCCCAATTTAATACTAAAGGATTCTTCGCCCCTTGGGCTCGAGATGATATGCAAAATTTTCTTCATTGGATTTGAATTAATAGTTCGTTATAATTTGAAAATTCCATTAAATCAATAAAAGACAAAAATGTCTTCTATTAACAGATGACTCCTCCAGTTTGTTTTATTACTTGAAAATTATTGTTCAAAAAAATCATGTGGACTGCTTGGAACAAATGGTTTAGTCCGAATTCTTTTGGAAGCTGAAAAAAGAGTAAATTTGAGTTCAGGCTCTATGAAAGTTGCTAAAGAAACCAATTAGACAAAAACTGAATTAAGAGAAACTCCAAAAACCCAAAATGTTATGAAAACCACTTTGACCTGGCTTATTCTTTCACTCGTTCTATTAGGCTTTTTCAGTCCTGATCTTCAGTCTCAAATCCCATACAACCAACAATGGCCCAGCTTTAGAGGACCTTGGGGTTGCGGTTTTATCGAAAATTCGAAAACAGTGTCAACATGGAGCACCGAAACTGGTGAACACATCAAATGGAAGACTCCGATTCCCGGACTGAGCCATTCGAGTCCTGTCGTCTGGGATGATTACCTGTTTGTGACAACAGCCTCGAACAGTAAGAACAACGAATCGCTCAAAGTTGGTCTTTATGGCGACATCGATGAAGCAAATGACAGCGTGGACCATGAATTTAAAGTCTATTGCCTGGATAAAAATTCAGGAAAAATCATCTGGGAACGGCTTGCCCATAAAGGAATTCCAAAGTCAAAAAGACACACCAAAGCGTCGCAGGCCAATTGCACTCCGGCTACCGATGGAAAATACCTGGTAGTTCACTTTGGGTCCGAAGGTCTTTATTGCTACGATTTTAAAGGGAATCTAATCTGGAAGAAAGATATGGGTTTGATGAATCCGGGCTGGACCAACACACCGGGAATTGAGTGGGGATATTCAAGTTCGCCAATCATATACAAAGACCGGATAATCCTTCAATGCGACATTCCTAAAAGTCCCTTCATTGCAAGCCTGGACCTCGCTACCGGAAATGAAATCTGGCGAACTTCAAGAGGCGACGAAGCTCAAACCTATTGCACACCTGCAATCTATTCCAAAAATGGAAAGACTCAGGTAATTGCCAATGGGTACATGCATATTGGCGGTTACGATTTTGAAACTGGGAAAGAAATCTGGAAATTAAGCAATGCTGGCGATATTCCAACTCCAACACCGGTAATTGCAAATGATCTGATTTTCCTGAATAGTGCGCATGGGAAAAATTCTCCGATTTTCGCGGTTAAACCAACTGCAGTTGGAGATATTACCCTTGCTCCCGACAGTACTAAGAACCAATACATTGCCTGGAGTGTCAAGCGAGGTGGGGCTTATATGCAAACGCCGCTTATTTATGAAGGATATTTATACAATCTTCAGGTGAACGGTCAGCTCACCTGTTTCGATGCACTTACCGGCGAGGTGAAATACAAAGAGAGTTTGAAGGAAGCTTTCACCGCATCGGGAATTGCTGCCGACGGGAAACTGTATTTCAGTTCCGAAGAGGGGAATATATATGTAATCAAGGCTGGTCCTGTATTTCAGCAACTCTCAAAAAATGCATTGAAAGATGTTTGCATGGCGACACCGGCTATCTCCGGTAATACGATTTATTTCAGAACACAGCATTATTTGATTGCCGTTGAATAGAAATTAAATAATATGAATAAAATATTGTCGTATTCATTCCTTCGTTTTGACGCCCGGAAAGGGCAGCAAATTATAGCCCAGGGCAACGCCCTGGGTTTATGGGCGAGCAGGGAAATCGTCCGCCCTGCCCGAAGCAGGCGGGGCGATGACATTTAAAAAAGTGAAATTCATGTTACGGACGAAAATGATGGTCTCATATTTCCCGAGAATGAGGTTCTGCAATTCCCTGCCAGCGGCAGGCTGGCGTCCGAAGGGAATTATATTCTGTTCATCAAATTCCCCCCGCCTGCGGCAGGCAGGGCATACGGTTTTTCCCTGCATCCCTTTCCCAGGGCGACGTTTCGGTTCGTTCCTCACGAAACTTTGCCCTGGGCTGAATTATTCTGGCCTTTCAGGCCGGAACTTGTGTATAAAGAGTTGCAACGATTAGCGAGGCTGCATGTCCGCCTCCGGTCGTAGGGTGAGTGCATTGAAAAATCACGACAACGATTGTTCTCATTACTTAAATACTTTTCTTCGCAATTGCTTTTCTTAACTTTGGAAAAAGCTTCATGATGAATACTTCGGAAATCAACATTTACAAATCGGAAGTCGGCAGTACAGAAATTCAGGTAAAACTGGATCAAGAGACGGTATGGCTCAGCCTGATGCAATTGACTGAACTTTTTCAGCGAGACAAGTCTGTTATTTCAAGACACATTACGAATATCTTCAAAGAGAAGGAACTCCCAAAAGATTCAGTTGTTGCAAAAAATGCAACAACTGCCAGTGATGGGAAAACTTATCAGGTTGAATATTATAATCTTGATGTAATCATCTCAGTTGGCTATAGAATAAAAAGTCAAAGAGGAATCCAATTCCGTATCTGGGCAAATAAAATCGTAAAAGAGTATTTGATCAAAGGTTATTCAATCAATGAGAAACGGCTACTCCAACAAAACGAGCAACTGCGACAATTGCAGGAATCAGTTAAATTACTGGGAAGCGTTCTGAATTACAAAGCCCTTTTATCAATAGGAAAAACTAACTGAAGTTTGTTGTATTGAAAGTTGGGCAGACTTAAAATATCTGAAAGTGAAAGGTTCGTTCACAAAAATTTGACATTCAGGAGGATGATTATAAATACAAAAATGATGACATTGCTTTTTTTAAGCCTCACCCTTCGCCTGCCTGCCGCAGGCAGGGGGGAGGTTTGGAGGGGGCCTAATTATAAACATATGAAAAGCAATTCCATTATCAGTAAAAAACCACTTGGCTTTATGTGGCCGGTGTCCAATCCGTTTTTGTTCTGTGCGCATCATCTCGATCATTACCCGGCAGGGAACGATGAAATGGGACCCGAGAAATCGCTGTTAAGAGGGCGCGATATTGGTCAGGATTTCACCATTAAAGATGGCTGGCGGATGTATCATGGCGAAACGATTCCGGGTTTTCCGGCTCATCCACACCGGGGATTTGAAACGGTTACAATTGTCCGGACTGGTCTGGTCGATCATGCTGATTCGCACGGACAAGCCGGCCGTTATGGCAACGGCGATGTACAGTGGATGACCGCCGGAGCAGGACTTCAACACAGCGAGATGTTTCCGTTGCTGAATAAGGAAGGCGAAAATCCTGCCGAATTGTTTCAGGTTTGGCTCAACTTACCCAAGGCGGGTAAGTTCGTGAAGCCACATTTTAAAATGCTCTGGTCCGAAGATATTCCGCTGGTCCGGATTCAGGATGGAAACGGGAAACTGGTTGAGGTCAATGTGATTGCCGGAACTTTGGGAAATGTGAACGCTCTTGATCCAGCGCCCGATTCGTGGGCGGCAAAACCTGAAAATGAAGTTGCCATCTGGACCATAAAAATGGAGTCCGGTGCGAAATGGACAATTCCGGCAGCAAGTGAACTGGCTAACCGGACTTTGTATTTTCACCAGGGTTCATCAATTACAGTTGAGGGAAATGAAATTCCATCCGGACAAGCCATTCAGCTTAAAGCTGATCAGGAATTGCTCATTGAAAACGGCAATTCCGATGGATATTTCTTGTTGCTTCAGGGGAAACCCATTAACGAACCGGTCGTTCAATACGGCCCATTTGTGATGAACACCAATGCTGAGATTCAGCAGGCGATGAACGATTACCAGCGTACCGAA
>CAILJH010000217.1 GCA_903834475.1 uncultured Prolixibacteraceae bacterium
ACAAAACAAAAATAGAAATATTATTCACGCAGAAAAATAATGTGCCTGTAAATCAACAGATTAAGATTTTTTTAACAAATGGCTCCAAAATTCGAATAAATAAAAAACCCAACTAAAAATAGTTGGGTCTGATGCTGAGAGCCGAAATCGACAATAATATTTTATCGGTACTTATTCGTATGCAATTATAAATGGATTACCTCTCCATAAGCAGCAGCCGCAGCTTCCATAATGGCTTCACTCATAGTAGGATGAGGATGTATCGACTTGATCAGCTCATGTCCGGTTATTTCCAGTTTTTTGGCAACGGCCAGTTCTGCAATCATTTCGGTTACGTTTCCTCCAATCATGTGAGCTCCCAGTAATTCCCCGTATTTCGCATCGAAAATCAGCTTTACAAAGCCATCTTTCTGGCCTGAAGCACTTGCTTTTCCGCTTGCCGAGAAAGGAAATTTTCCAACTTTTATTTCGTAACCTGCATCTTTGGCTTTTTGTTCTGTCATCCCAAGCGATGAAACTTCAGGATTGGTATAGGTGCAGCCTGGAATATTTGAATAGTCAATCGGATGCGGATTTAACCCGGCAATCTTCTCAACACAGACAATCCCTTCTGCCGATGCCACATGAGCCAAAGCAGGTCCTGCGACGATATCGCCAATAGCAAATACTGATTCAATATTGGTCTGGTAAAACTCATTGACTTTAACTTTCCCATTTTCGAGTATAATTCCCAGATCTTCAATCCCGATATTTTCAAGGTTTGGTGCAATGCCCACAGCCGAAAGAACAATTTCGGCCTCAACGATTTCTTCGCCTTTTTTGGTTTTCACGGTTACCTTACAAAGTTTTCCACTTGTGTCAACTGATTCAACAGAAGCATTGGTGAAAACCTTCATTTTCATCTTCTTGAACGAACGCTCCAATGTTTTCGAAACTTCTTCATCCTCGTTTGGAACCACATTGGGTAGATATTCAACCAAAGTCACATCGGTTCCGATACTCTGATAGAAATAAGCGAATTCACTGCCAATTGCTCCGGATCCTACCACGACCATGGATTTGGGCTGTTTCGGAAGGGTCATGGCTTCGCGGTAACCGATAATTTTTTCACCGTCTTGTTCCAGATTTGGCAATTCACGGGACCGTGCCCCGGTAGCCAGAATGATGTATTTAGTAGAATGAAGCGAACGTTTCCCGGCTTCGTCGGTTACTTCAACCGAATTCCGGTCAATGAGCCGGCCAAATCCGTTGATTATTTCAATTTTATTTTTGGCGAACAGAAACTGAATTCCTTTGCTCATTCCTTCAGCTACTCCACGGCTTCGTTTTACCATGGCTTCAAAATCAGGTTTTATCTCGCCTGAAATAGAAACTCCATAATCGGCGGCATGTTTTGCGTACTCCAGGGCCTGCGCGCTTTTCAGGAGCGATTTGGTTGGGATACAACCCCAATTCAGGCAAATTCCGCCCAGATTTTCCTTCTCAATCACCCCTACATTTAAGCCTAATTGAGCAGCCCTGATGGCAGCGACATATCCGCCAGGTCCACTTCCTATAACTAATAAATCGTAACTCATAACTGATAGCTTCTTTAGAATTAAATCAAACAGCATAGTAACATACTGATGCGCTGAAAAGTTTTACTTTTCTTTGTCATCTCCGCAGCATTTAGCACAAAATCAATGCAAAAGGAAAGGCAACAAACTGAAGCCTTTCCTTTTTCCTGATATTTTAAACAGTCCTAATTTGGAAATAATTCTTTGAGCTTACCTTCAAGTTGTCCGGGTTTCAATATTTTCGCAAGGATTTTTCCATCTTTATCGAGCAGAAACGATTGAGGGACTACATTGACCGAATACAGACGAGCTGCAGAATTCTGCCAGTATTGAAGATCAGAAACATGATTCCAGGTCAATTGGTCTGCTTGTATCGCCTTTACCCATTCTTCTTTCGCCCGATCGAGCGACACGCCCAAAATTTCGAATCCTTTAGGGTGATATTGCTGATACAATCTGACCAGATTTGGGTTCTCCTGACGGCATGGACCACACCAGGAAGCCCAGAAATCAACCAATACGATTTTACCACGATAAGAAGACAATGATATCGGTTTTCCTTCAGGTGTATTCATAGTAAAATCAGGAGCAACAACCCCAACAGCAGTTTTTTTCTGCTCCAAAACAATCTCTTTCAGCTTAACTACATATTCGGAGGTGCTGATTTCAGGTGGATATTTGCTGACAATCGATTCCAGTTCTGTGCCATCGAGCTGTGACGATAATTGGACAAGAGCGATGTAAGATGAAACAACCGAAGTTGAATGTTCTTTTACGAAATTTTTGGTATAGACCATGTTGTTGTCCATCATAGCCTGAAGGTCAATTTTAGCTTTTTCGGCTTCACTGGTATTCCCGGTTTGCATTGCATTTTGGTATTTTCCCTGAAGAGCCGTTCCGTCCTTATTCAGTTTTTGCATTTCATTAATAAATATCTGGAAAATATCCTGCGATGGTGACCCTGTGATTTTAGTGCTTCGAAGACTGTCTTTCTTGGCTTTTACATCAATGTCTGCATTGTCGAGAAAGAATTGAGCGAAGTAATCCTTCTCGTTCAGGCGGAAGAACCTGATATCAGGAATGGGCATTTTACCTTTAAAAGCAAACTTGCCATCTTCCAGAACAGTACTGTCGACAGTCTTAGGTTGTCCGGCGACCAGTTTTAGAAGGTAGACTTTACCTTTTTCAACTCCCGCTATTGATCCTTTAATCGAATACTCATCTTTTGGCTTTTGGCACGAAATAATGGCCAGAGCCAGAACTAAAATTACGAACTGATTTCTCATGAATCTGATTATTTGAGGTGTTTATTTTTATTATTTCTGATTCGGTCATAAAATTCCAGCAACTTTTTTGCCGCCGCAAACGAAGAAATTTCCTCCTTCAAAACTTTGCTCTCCGACTCTTCCATCAACCTGATGATTTGTTCGTCCTGGTAAAAATCATTCCGCAGGTATTCGTTAATGGTTTCATACATCCAGAATTTGGATTGCTGATTTCTGCGATTCTGAAAATAAAGATTATTTTTTACATGAATCAGGTATTCATCAATCATTTGCCAAATTTCATTGATTCCAGTTTTCTTGTAGGCAGAACATGTCAAAACTTTGGGTGTCCACCCTGAATCTGGTGCCGGAAACAAATGTAAGGCATTCATATATTGTACTCTGGCCAGACCAGCTTTTTCGATGTTGTTCCCGTCGGCCTTATTGATGGTTATGGCATCAGCCATTTCCATGATACCGCGCTTTATTCCCTGCAATTCGTCACCGGCGCCGGCAAGCATGAGCAAAAGAAAAAAATCGACCATAGAATGTACCGCAGTTTCGCTTTGACCCACACCAACAGTTTCTATAAAAATATGATTGAATCCGGCTGCTTCACACAGCACAATGGTTTCGCGTGTCTTCCGGGCCACTCCACCCAATGAACCTGCCGAAGGGGAAGGCCGGATATAGGCATTTGGATCAACCGAGAGGTCCTCCATCCGTGTTTTGTCGCCCAGAATACTTCCTTTGGTTCGTTCGCTGCTGGGATCGATGGCCAGAACGGCCAGCTTTTTCCCTTGTGCAGTGATGTATTTGCCCATGGCTTCAATAAAGGTGCTTTTTCCCACACCCGGAACTCCTGTAATACCTATCCGGACTGAATTTCCGGAGAAAGGCAAACATTTCATGATGATTTCCTGAGCGATTTCCTGGTGCTGTGGTTTCGAACTTTCAACCAATGTTACCGCCTGACTTAACATGGTTATATCGCCATTCAGGATCCCATCAACATATTGCTCTACTGTATATGCACGTTTCTTCTTGTTTTTCAGGAACTGACTAACAGAATCTTCGCTCACAGAAGGTAAGGGTTCAATGCCTTGATTTACATTGAGCCCGGAGTACTTCGGATCATTTTCAATATGGAAATGGAATTGATCTCCAATCATGTGCAGAAATTTTATGCGAATGTAACTATCAGTCCAGAATTAATAGACCTGAAGAATGGATTATTTTGAAAATTGTTTGATCTATAAAAGAGAAGCCGGTTCAATTGGCTGAACCGGCTTCAATCAGATAATATTTTCGCTAATTACTGGGCCAGAATATTGCTTGAAATTCGCACAATAGTAGTTGGGTTTTTCGGATCGTTTGTAATTATAGTGATCGTTTTATTCTGACGTCCACTTTTTCCGGTTGAATCAAAGACCACTTTCAGAGGCACCGTTTCGCCTGCTCCAACGATATTTTTTGGAGGAGAAACAGCAGTACAGCCACATGAGCTTCTTACATCGCGAATGATCAGATTCATCTTACCTGAGTTTTTCATATTAAAAATATGTTCATTTTTAGTACCCGGTTTAATATCACCAAAATCGAACGATTCCATGTCATAGGAAATCACGGGTGCATTTTTTAATTCCTCTGCCGATAATTTCGAGAAGTCTTCTTCGAGTGTTGCACTGACGGCAATTGAGTTTTTGTAATCATCCGGACCATCGAGGTTCAGATAAATGCGGTGCATCACAAATCCAATAGCCTGAATTTGGTTAGCGTCGAAAGTCACCACGAGGTAACCCTTTTGTTTCGGAGCTAATTTCGTAGGTTTAACAACTACACTCAGGTGAGGAGGAGGGGTTTTAAAACTTAACTGAACAGGCTGATCCGAATTGTTTACAATCTCAGTACTATCTTTCCGGACTGTCTTTTCTTTAATTGAAGAAAAGGCAATGTGGCTTGTCTTGGCACGAAGCGGACCAATTTCATTTGGAAAATCTTCTTCAACTGTACGTGCCCGTGGAGTAACTTCTCCCAGAATAGTGAGCACCACATCGGCATTTTCAGCATTCGAGCTTACCCGGATGGTTTTGTTGAAAACGCCCGGACGGTTTCTTGGATCGTAGCTAACTTTTATGACCCCTTTCGCTCCAGGGGCAACTGGTTCACGGGTCCATTCAGGAGTGGTGCATCCACACGATGCCTGCACATTGTTCAGAATAAGCGGAACTGTACCATCGTTTTTGAAATTGAAAGCCACAGATTGTACACCAAGTTCTTCCTTGAATGTTCCGAAGTTGTGTTGAAGTTTTTCAAATGCAATCCGTGATTTTGCATCCTGTGCAAAGATTAAAGTTGGAATACAGATCAGAATTGCAAAAAGAAGTGTAATACTTTTTTTCATATAATTTTACTTTTAATAGGTAACAATTTTATTTGAGTTCTAAAGTCAGATTCAAATTTAATCAATCCATTTATACTATAAACGCAAAACTAAAAAACCTTTCACTGAATTGATGTTAAAGTCAATAAACTTTTGTTAATGAGTTGTTAATGAATATATCGGGTGCGTTTTTTGAGTAGTTTCGTAGAGTGAATCAACAGAAGACGGTTTGGTATGAAGAGAAATTCAATTGGTTTTGTGATAATTATGGCTACGGTTTCGGTCGTTGGGATTCTTCTCATTCAATTGTTCTTCCTGAAGAACTCGTATGACCTGAATGAAAAGCAGTTTCATCAAATGACAACAAGTGCCTTGCACAGCGTGGCCAGTCAGATTAAGGATTACAACCAAAAGGTATATGGTCATTCATCGAAACCGACAGATGTTTCTGAGGTGGAGCAAATCTCAAACAATTACTACGTTGTCAATGTAAATGACGTGATTGATCCAAAACTGCTGGACCATTTCCTAACCACCGAATTCAAGAAAAGGAACCTGAATCTGGCTTTTGAATATGGAATTTACGACTGCAATACAAAACGGATGGTTTATGGAAATGCAATGAACGGAGATTCCATTGGAAAGTATCCTTTGGTATCCGGAAATCACGATACGATCTACTGCAGTCAGGAAGAAATCATGTTCGAGAAGAATTATAATACACCGAACAAAAGGGAAGAAAAGAAAAAGAAGATATGCAATCTGCCTACCTGCGAAAAATTCACGTATTACTTCGGTGTTCATTTCCCGGATCGTTCGCAGTTCAATAATTCGAGGCTGATTACCTGGTATCTTTTAAACGGAATCCTGTTTTTTGTGGTCATTTTCTTTGGATATGCGTTATACATTATCATCAAGCAAAAGCAACTCAGCGAAATCCAGAAAAATTTCATCAACAATCTGACTCACGAGTTTAAAACTCCCATTGCCTCCATTGATCTGGCATCCAAAGTTTTGTCAAATCCAAAAATAATTGAGCAGCCTGAGCGACTTGCCGACTATGTGCGAATTGTGGAACAGCAAAATCAGCGTCTTTCGGCACATGTCGAAAAATTACTGCAAATGGCGACCATTGAAAAAACGAAATTGCAGTTGAACCTGCAACAAATAAAACTCAATGAATTTTTTACTGAAACGATTCAGGAATTCAGAAACAGTCAGAATGGAAGAACCTATTCGATCCATCTTGAATCTGAAATCGAAGAGGCAGAAATCAGCGCTGATAAACTTCATTTCTCCAATCTGATTTACAATATTCTTGACAATGCGATTAAATACTGTTCTGTAGAACCCGATATATTGATTAAAATCGAAGAGATTAAACGTCAATACATTATTTCGTTCAACGACAACGGGATTGGTATCCCCAAAGCTTACCGAAAGCAGATTTTTAACCGTTTTTACAGGGTTCCGACAGGAAATGTACACGACGTTAAAGGTTTTGGATTAGGATTGGATTATGTGCAAAAGATTGTGCAACGGCATGGATGGCGAATAAATGTGATTGAAAATTCGAGGAAAGGAAGTACATTTATCCTGCACATTAAGAAAACAGTATCATGAACTTTCAGGGCGAAAAAATTCTGTTGGTTGAGGATGATCAGACACTCAACTTTATTATCAGGGATAATCTTGAACAAAACGGGTATCTGGTAACCACAACTGCTGATGGAGAAGCGGCTGTCAAGGCTTTTAAATCTGGAAAATTTAGTCTTTGCCTGCTCGATGTTATGCTCCCAAAGAAAGACGGTTTTACCGTCGCTAAAGAGATCAGGGAAATTGATGATCATGTTCCGATTATTTTCCTGACAGCCCGTTCGATGACCGAAGACCGCATCACCGGACTAACCATAGGTGGCGATGACTACATCACCAAGCCATTCAGCATGGAAGAATTGCTACTGAAAATCCGGATATTTCTGAAAAGAAGCCTGAACATCATGGATACATCTCCTGACCAAGTATATTTTAAGGTCGGAAAATTCAATTTTTATTTTGACAGTCTGGTACTGGATGATCAGGTTGATCGAAAAACTCTCACCTATAAGGAAGCCGAGTTGCTACGCTATTTCTGCGATAATCCAAATAAAGTTTTAAGCCGGTCAGACATTCTAAAACAGGTTTGGGGCTCCGACGACTATTACCTGGGAAGAAGCCTGGATGTCTTTATTTCCAGACTACGCAAATACCTGGGCAGCGATGATTCGATCAAGATTCTCAATCTTCATGGAATCGGATTCCGGTTTAATGCAGTAATTACAAAGAACTGATTTAGCCAGTCTTTCAAATATTCATTATCTTTATAAGAAAAATTAATTCTATGTTTTTTGATAACTACAAATCACATCAAAAATCTCAGGTACGGGAGTCGTTACTTTGGGAGTATGATATGAATCAGTTTGATTGGGAAAATATGCAGATCCTTGTGGTACAACGTGTCATCGAACGCGGACGAATGGATGATTTTTATGCTATTTTGAATCGTTATGGACCGACAGGAGTTAGGGAGGCTATAAAACAAATTCCGTATCTGAATCCTAAAGATCTTTCGTTTGTATGTTCTGTCTTTAAAATAAAAAAAGAAACCTTGAAATGTTACACAAAGCAACAATCGACAATACAACACTGGAACTCCTAATCAAACTGATGGATGATGAAGTTTTAAAAAACTTTGTTCTGGTGGGAGGTACTGCCCTGGCCCTTCAATTGGGGCATAGAGTCAGTGTCGATATTGATTTGTTTTCATCAACTTCATTTAACGAAAATGAATTGGCAGATTATCTCCGTACTGAATATCAATTTAAGCTTGATTTTATTTCAAAAAATACATTGAAAGGTGAGATCGATAGTGTGCAACTCGATTGCATTGCACATCAATATCCATGGATCAGTTCTCCCATTCTGGAAGAAAACATACGTTTAGCCGATTACAGCGATATTGCAGCAATGAAACTCAATGCCATCGCTGGTAACGGAACCCGGATAAAAGATTTCATTGATATTGCTTTTCTATCGTCTAAAATTCCGCTGAATCAGATGCTCGATTCGTATGAACTGAAGTATAATGCCAATCCAATCAACCCTATTAAGGCAATAGCCTATTTTGAGGATATCAATTTTAACGAACCAATCAAAATGGCAGACAATTCGAAACTAAATTGGAGGAAAATTGAAACTCGGCTTAAAGAAATGCAGAATAATCCAGGCCGGATATTTCAGGATATCTAACGATCTAACCTATTGTTTATACGAATCATTTTGTAGTTAATCACAATCACTACTGAATTGACAAAACGCTTTTTGAGGTATAATTTATTTTCCCGAAATAACACTGAACACAATTGTCCTGAAAAACAGAGGCCGCCTCAAATTGAATTGAGACGGCCTCTTTTAACATTCATTGAATTGAAACAACTTAACTAATTAATTGCTTCTTCTCCAAGCTATTTTTTGGTGTAGGTATGAACACCTTCTTCGATAACTTTGGTAACACCAGCTTTTGTTTGTGATATGGTATAAGTACCAACCATTGTTCCGGTTTTTGGATCAATAGTTCCGGATTCTACACCAAAATAGCCACTTGACCAAGTTGTACTTGGCATAGTATAAGTGTTTTTAGTGTAGTCCAATGTAAATACTGAAGTCCAACCTGAATTCCAATAGTTGTCAGTTTGAATTGTATTGTCACTGGTTTTTGCAAAAGACACATCGTAACTGTAGGCTTCAGCAGGTTCGTCGCAAAGGAAATCACCTACAAATATTCCGATAGGTTCAAATACGGTGAAACTAAAGGTTGCGCCGGTAGTTGTGACGCCATTTTTGTCTTTCATGATTACATGCCAGTAATAAGTCTTACCTTTTACAACAGGAACAGTAAGAGTCAAAGAATTATGAGCCGCTTTGTACAAAGCCGGTTTGCTCGAAGTTCCAAAATATACATCAGCTATCACTGCATCACCATCAGCATTTGTAGAAGCCCATTTCAGATCAACTGTTGTTCCTGGAATTGTTATAGTAGCTGCATCAGCAGGAGATACAGCTGCAGGATCTGTAAAGGCATGGAAGACGGTGTACGTTGTTTTATCTTCTTTTGTACAACTCTGCATTGTAAACAAGCCGGATAAGACAAGCAGCATTATTAAAATTCTATTTTTATTTTTCATATTTAATTTTCTTTTTTAATAAAACATTAAATTCATTTTATTAGTTATCAAGCTGAATATTAAATTATTCAAAGTAAAATCCAGCCTGATAATTAGTAAAATCAAATAGATTTATTGACGCGTTAGCACTTCGTACATGATACGATTACCTGCACCACTAACGTAATAACAATTCAACACAAAAGTCTTTGTAACTGGATTGAAATAATTAATAGTTTTATCAGCAGGTGCTAAAGTAGCATCTCCGGTCCATGCTGGCCACATACCACCAACAGAGTTACCGGTAGCAGGATCAAACGGCGTAGCGATAACCTTAAAGCAGGTAGTACCACCAACAACTACTGTTTCTGTTGTAACTTCAATGGAGATACTGTAAGCTGAATAGTTTCCAAATCCAACTTTGCTAACTGTCTTACAATCTACAGTTTTAAAAGCTTCGATTGTACCTTCAGCCACGGGTTCCGTAGCATTGCCAGGGCGAATGCGATATCCTTGTACAATAGCATAATTTCCGGCATATGGATTGGAAATCGGTAATGAAGTCAAATTCGATTTCATATTTCCGGCAATTGCAATGTCAGCACCTGAGGCAGTTTTTGCCGATGCAATTGAAATTGCAGCCATGAAATTAGCGCATGCATCCAGTTTCTCAGCACCCCAAACCTTGGCCGAAGCCGTAGCGTTTCTGGTTCCTTTGGCGATCAGCACCGTTTTGGTCAGAATTTCAATATTTGGAAATGGTTGAAATTTTTTACCAGTTCTTGCATTGTACGCAGTTACAGCAGCAGGGTCAATTGCCAATGTAACAGTGATGTCTTCAGCAGGAAGCGCATCTGTTGCGATATTCAAAAGGAAATCATATTTCACATCCCCCGGAACCGGACTAAGAGCAAGTTGTTGCAGGGTTGGTACGGCAACGGTAGCATACATTTTACCGGCCAGGTCATCTTTCCAGTATTCGCCTACATTATCTTTCAAACAAGACACCAGCGAGAATACGACGGTAAAGAATGAGACCAACAAGATTATTTTATTTTTCATACTTAATCGTTTTTAAATAAATGAATTATTAACGGTTCTGCCAGAAGATTTTAGATTTAAATGCATCAATCGTACCGACGGCAACCACATTGTCGTTATTTACTGAGATCTCACGTTGTGGATAGAGTAAACGAACTGGAGGTGTTTCGCTGAGTTTGTTAGCATCTTCACTGAAATGAATAGTTACTCCAGGAAGGCCTGATCTTCTGTAATCGGTCCAGATCTCAACCGGTGCAACGCCATTTAATGCAACCCATTTCTGAGCTAAAATCAAGTTGATTTTATTCGTAGCATTGTCATAGTTAACGGTGAACATATTCTGAGTATAGAATGTAGCAGCATCAGCAGCAGTCAGCCCATTGTAAATGAACGATTGGGTAACAGCGGCATTGTACAGGTCTTTGCCTGATCCGCTGATATAACCTCTTTCAGCAGCTTCGGCTTGTACAAACAAACTTTCGAAGTCAGTCAGAATAGGAGCCGATTTATCATAGGTTCCGATCATGTAGCTTTTATCTCCAGCTTTATATCCAAGTTTTGAAGTATTTGCTGCAGTAAGTGGAGGTGCAGTTGCGCCCAAAGCATTACCTGCAAACAAGCTTGCACTGTAAGGATTAAAGAATCGTCCGATACGTGTATCATTAGTTGCTTTCATCCAATCAATAGCATCTTTTCCTGCATTGTGATAGGTAACACCATCCGGAGCAGTTGATCCATTTGGCAAGTAATAATTGTTATAGAAAGGATTCATTTTACCAGCTGAGTTCAGATAACCCGGATTGCTCAGAGCACCTTCACCGGCACCCAGATAACCCACTGAGGCGGTGGTAGCAATTGCAGATTTGATGTAAGCATCACGACCGCTCATACCCGATTGGTGAACCAACATTCTCAATTTAATTGTATTGGCGAATTTAGCCCAAAGATCCATATTTCCGGAAAAAATGATGTCGCTTGCAGCACCGATTTCGGTTGCATCAGCAGGCCTGTTTTTGATTAAACCAATGGCTTCGTCAAGTTTTTTAATCAAATCTTCGTAGATAACTTTTTGGTCATCATACTTAGGTTTCAAAATACCAGCTACAGCGCTGAAAGCTTCCGAGTATGGAACATTTCCCCAGACATCCACCA
>CAILJH010000218.1 GCA_903834475.1 uncultured Prolixibacteraceae bacterium
AAAAATAGAACTCAGCGGGTTCCGAATTGAAATGCTTGTTCTTCATGCGTTCCGAAATCAAATAGCTTTCCCACAATTGACCAATATCCTGACGCAATACCATTGGATTAAAATTGGAAATCAGCGCATTGCGGACGCCATTGTCATAGAAATACCATTTTCCGGCTTTGGTTACCTCTTTGCGCAAATTTTTGGAGAAAGCTCCTAACCGATAAATAATGAATACTTTAGATAATAGACCCAGATATTTTTCGACTGTATTTTTACTCAGAGACAATTGCTTTGCCAATTCTTCGTGCGAAACTTCATGGCCAGTCTGAAAAGCAACAAGGCGTAAAAGATCTTTCATTTTTCCTGAATTCCGGATATCTTCTACGGCAAGAATATCTTTCAGAAGGTAAGAATTCACCAAATCTTTCAAATATTCCATCTTATCGTTGTCATTCTCCATCATTTCAACTTCAGGATAGGAACCATAAATCAACCTGGATTCCAATTTTCTCCGGGTTTCCAGAACATTTTCGCTGGCCGAAAGTTCCTGCTGGCTGAATGGGAAAAGCAAGGATGTAAAACTTCGCCCCACCAATGGTTCACCTGTTTTGTTATACAGGTCGAACGACGATGAACCACTTGCAATAATGCGGATTTGATCGATCTCATCGACCATCAATTTCAGTTTTTGACCAATTTCAGGAATGTTCTGCGCTTCATCAATCACCAAAAGATCTATTCCATTGAGCAGGTTTCGATAATTGGAAATGCTCTTTTCGTTCAAAAGTGCAATGGAGTCATTATCTTCTCCATTTAGGACCAAGACTTTGCCTTCAAAATCCTGAATTACCTGACGGATCAAGACCGTTTTTCCGACCCTTCGTGCACCGAAAATCAAGACGACTTTATTTGGTAAAAGCTTGTTCTTAATCTTTTCGGCTAATATTCGATTTAATGTATTCATGTTCTGGCACTTTTATCGTCTGCAAATATATAAAATATTTTTCTATTGACGAATTTACTGGTAATTTAGTCATTACGTTGACTAATTTACTGGTAATTTAGTCATTACGTTGAATGAATTTACAGTAAACTTCCGAATGGACCTTGTTCAGTAAGCCACCAATATATTCTATCTTTGGCTCACTAAAACCAAGCAAACCTGAACATGAAGGCCATCTGTTTTCTCTTTTCCTTTTTCCTTTTTCTGAATTGTCTTCTGGCCCAAAATACTCCCCGGATAATCATGGCCGATTACATGGGTGTTAATTCGAATGTAGCTGCCTTTGATAATAAATACCTGACCGATTTGTCGAAATGCGTCAAATGGATTCGGGAATACCACGACTGGTCTCAATACGAAGCAGCCAACAATTTTTATAAATGGGATAACATTACCAAGGAGCCACAAGGTTATACCTGGCCCGAACATACCGATTATATGAAAGAATGTCGCCGTTTGGGCATGAGCGTTTTGATTGATGTGCTTGGGAAACCCGGTTGGGCCGGAACTTCGCCCATTCCAATCACTACCGGAACTGGTTCAAATGCTTCGGATTACATTGAAAAACTTGAATTTATGGGCCAGTTGGTGGCCCGTTACGGTTCGAAAAAGATAGCTGCTAATTTGCTTGAAACCGCGGACAAGGCAACCGGATTGAATTTCATCAAATATTACGAAGACGATAACGAACCCGATTATACCTGGAAATCTCCTTTGTGGACTGCCGCCAATTATGCCAAATATTGCAATGCGGTTCATGATGGATTTGGCGTGCAAACCGATGCAACTCATCCACTGCTTGGGATCAAATCGGTTGATCCGGATGCCATGCATGTGATGGCGGGACTGGCATCTTCTGATACGACCTACCTGAACAAAGTGATGCTTGCTTCCGGAGGGCGTATTCCTTTCGATGTGCTCAATATGCACTGGTATTGCAGCGACATGTCGAAGGCCTATTCGCCTGAAAATGAAAAATATGGCTATGAAATTTCGTTCCGTAAATTCTTCAAATGGAAAAATCGGGTGGTTCCCAAGGTTCCGGTTTGGATGACTGAATTTGGCTGGGATACCTATCTGGCCACCAATAACCAGCATTCCTACACCTATGCTCCTGCGATTCAGCAGGCCAATTACCTGCTGCGTTCGTACCTCGTTTTGCTCAAAATGGGTTTCGAAAAGTCATTCCTTTTTATGGATACCGATACCGACAGCAAAAATATTCTTCAGTATTCATCCAGCGGATTACTTTCTGATAAAACTTCCAAATATGTACGGAAAATCTCGTGGTACTATCTGACTACCATGCAGAATGTACTTGGCAAAACTGAATTTTCGAAAGTTCTTGCTTTCAAGGAACCATCAGGAAGTAATGAAATTTACAGCATTGAATTTGCCAATCCGGCGACTTCGGAAAAGGTTTTTGCCTTGTGGACCCGAAAGACCGGATCAAATACTGACGATGGAACGAAATCAATTTATAAGTTCGATATCGGATACAAGGCCCAATATGCTTATTCTGTGATTCCTGTCGATCAGGACATGGATGGCGATACCATCCGGTACAACACTTCCGGTCAGATCATTGAGCTTAACCTGACCGAAACCCCACAGTTTGTGGTAGTTTCAGGGATCAGTACTGGTTCAATGATTCAGCCTTCCGAAAAACTTGATTTCACAGTTTTTCCAAATCCGGCCAATTCGGAAGTTCAAATTTCCTTTTCCGTTGCGGATAAGCAAAAGGTAAATTTATCTGCTTTCTCCATGGAGGGGAAATTGATTCAAACCATTGTGGATGGCCCTGTTGAGCAGGGAACTCATCAATACCAATTTGGAAAAGGACTGCAAACAGGAACTTACCTTTTATCAGTTAAAACTGAAACGGAAACAAAATTTAGAAAAGTTATTCTACTGAATTAGCGGAGTAAACATCTGACCTGAAAGGATAAAGTCAATGATAATTTTGAAAGAGGAAAAAGAAAAAAGGAAAACGGATTGCTCGTCAGATTTTGCCTTTCTGAATGATTTTTTCCCTTTTCCTTTTTCCTCTTTTCTAAACTTATTTCACCTGAATTTTAAACGCCCAGGCATAGCTGCATGCTGTTGGCCGGGCTTTTGCACGGGGATATTTGATTGTCAAACCGTTTGTCGCATCCCAGGTCCATTTCAGATCGCCCGAAACTCCAAGCATGTTAATTTTCGAACCGGCAAGTGGTTTTACCGCCTTCAGTTTGAATTCGTCACCCTGCCATTTCAGGAAAGTAGCATAAACAAAATCGCCTTTTGAAGTAAAACGGGCATCGCCTTCAATCTGGGTGGTCCACGGACGTGTGCCATAAATCGCTTCGCCATTGGTAGCAAGCCACTCTCCCAGTTTCAGGAGCGGATGTTGCTCATATTCCGGAATAATTCCGGCAGCAGTTGGCCCGACATTGATGTCAAAGTTACCATTGCGGGCAACACCATCGATGGTTTTGTCGATGAACTGTTTGGGCGACATGCAATCTTCCTGATCGGTATCCTGGTTGTATCCGAAAGTTTTGGCAATGCCTTGCCAGAAAGACCATTTGTGGGTCAGAATACCCAGACTTCCATCGTTATAGCTGTATTCGACATTGTACAAATCGCCATGTTTGCCGCGTTCTTCAGCGCCAAAACGGTCGTTCACAAAAACTTCCTGATTACGCGCGGCTGCCTGATTGTAGAAATAGGCAACTACCTCTTTCATTTTCCAGAACGATTCCGGATGATCCCATTCGCCATCGAAATAGAAAAAGTCGGGATGGTACAGTTCAATCAGTTCCTTGATCTGCGGAATCATGAAATCATCCACATAATTGTTCACCTTTTTAAGTCCGGCGTATGGAATATCTTTTCCTGTGTACAACGGATTATACCATTCGTAAAGCGAATAATACAAACCCACTTTCAGACCTTCCTTGCGGGCAGCAGCAAAATATTCGCCCAGGATATCTTTCTTCGGACCCATATTCATGGCGTTCCGGTCGGTGTATTTGCTTGGCCAAAGACAGAACCCATCGTGGTGTTTCGAAGTGATGAACATGTATTTGGCGCCCATCTTTTTCGCGAATTTTGCCCATTCGGTAGGATTATATGATTCGGCTTTCCATTGCGTAATAAACTGATCGTAAGTAAAATCGGCTCCGTATTTTGCGGCATGGTATGCCACGGTCGGATTTTTTTCGTCGTGCATTTTGTTTCCGTACCATTCGGCATACGAAATTCCATTTTCGCGCGGAGCCCATGCAGGTACTGAATAAACTCCCCAGTGCATGCTCAGTCCGATTTTGGCATCGTCGTACCAGGCTGGCATTTTGTGCGAATCGAGTGATTCCCAGGTAGCCTTGTATGGCGCCTGTGCAGAGAGTTTTGAAATCGAAATAATACTGGCAAACATGATGAATGTAAAGATTAGTTTTCGGTTCATTGGATATAGGTTTAGCTTGTTTAAAATTAATTGACGATCACTTTTCGGGTTATTTGTCTTTCCGGAGTTGATACTGTGAGAAGATAAATTCCTTGTTTTATTTGGTAATCCTTCAGGTTGAAATGAAGCGATTGACCTGCATTTAAAGTTTGATTTTGAAGTAAAGTAGCAATCAGTTGCGCCTGAAGGTTGAACAATTTGATTGTTGCCGGAAATTTATCGGAGATGCTGCTGGTAATTTCCAAAACTCCGGAAGTAGGATTCGGGAATATGCTGATTGCATCCGGTTCCGGCTCATTTAAAGTTTTCACCTCTGTCGCTGCAACCTTTAAAATGCTCACATTGTCGATGTACACTTTTCCTGAAAACTTGCCAAAACCGAAGCCAAAGCGGCAGTTTAAGTCGGTTGCCTGCGACATTTTCTGTGTCCAGGTGAACTTCTGTTTGGTGGTTGTAATATTTTTTACGGTTGAATAATAGCCGGCAAAATCACCGTAATTTTTCGACAGGAAGACGTCCATCGAATTCGGATTATCGGCCCACGCGTCGAAACTAATGTTGTATGTTGTTCCCTGAATCAAAGTAACATTGGGTTGTTGGCCAACAATATGCCAGTTGGCCGTTCCAGGTTTGGTAATATTGACAACAAAAATGCTGTCGGATGCCGAAACGGTGGCCGCAGTGGTCGATGGGCTGTAAAAATACAAATCGGGCCAGTTTTTTAGTCCCTGGCTAAAATCACCGTTCAAAATCACTTCGTTTTTTTTTAGAAAAACAGGGGTGACTGTCCAGTTTTTATTGAGATCAATTGGTAGCGGATTGGCCGAACTCAGGTGAAGCCATCGTACGAATTCGTATCCTTCCTGAGGTTTGGCAGTCAGAGTAACCAAAGTTCCTTCCGGATAGTTCGGTAGATCAGGCGACACTTCAACAGTTCCCCCGGTTGCCGGATTGACTTTCAGCGAAAACGGGCTTGCTGTATCCTGAAGCTGATATACCCGAACGTAGTCGATTAAAAACTTATGAGGAAGTTTCGTGTCATCCACTCCGTTTTGTCCGCCCCAGGAGCCGCCATAAGCCAGGTTCAGGATCATATAGAACATTTTATTGAAAGGCCAGACCCGATAATCACTGGCTGTTTTGTTGAAAGTATGATATTTGATTCCGTTGGCATACCATTCCAGTTTCGTGGGCGACCAGATGAAGGTAAAGTTGATAAACTTATTGTATGGCAAACTGATTGCGGTTGTATTTGAGCCCGAACTTTGATGCCCTGTACCGTTGGTTCCCTCATAGTGGGGTGTGAAATACAGATTGGAAGGATTCATGCCCACATATTCCATGATGTCCATTTCACCGCTTTTTGGCCAGCTTCCGTATTCATCGTCGGTTGGCATCATCCAGATGGCAGGCCAGGTGCCTTTCCCACCGGGAACTTTGGCGCTAAACTCGAACTTTCCGTACAGCCAGTCGCCTTTGTACCTCGAAACCAGGCTTGCCGAAGTATAGCTGGCACCCAACCAAGCTTCCTTTCGTGCTTCAATAATCAAAACAGTATCCTGAATCCGTGCATTTTCGGCACGTTTTGCGGTGTAATACTGAAGTTCAGCATTGCGCAATTTTCCAACTTCGTAATCCCATTTGGTGCTGTCGGGCAGTCCGGGCGTATTAAACTCATCGCCCCAGACTTTTACATATTTCTGTGCAAAGGAGGATGTAAAAAGGAAAAAAGGAAAAAGGAGAAAAAGAAACTTTTTCATGATTCTTGGATTCTGGTTTAGCCTGGTAAATTTAGAAAGAAAAGCTCAGGCGGCAAAATCGAATAGAAACCAGTCAGGGCTTCACTTGGAGTGAAACCCTGACTAATGGAGTAGCATATTTCAAAGTGCGGTGGCTGAGCCTTCGGCGTGAGTTCCCTGAGTAGCGAAGCGTATCGAAGGGAGCTCAGTCGAACGCCTATCGAAGTCTAAACGCTGTTCATCGCCTCCACCGGATCGAGCCGGGAGGCCGAAAGTGCAGGAATGAAACCTGCCAGAATACCAATCACCCCGGAAATGGTCAGTCCCAGAATAACATTTGACAAAGTCAGCGAAATAGTCATGCTCGAGGCAGCGCTGAAGATGAGAGTTCCTATGAAGACAAGGATTAGTCCTATAAAACCGCCCAGCAGCGAAAGTACCATAGCTTCGAAAATAAACTGGGTCAGGATGAAATACTTTTTTGCCCCGATGGCTTTCTGAATTCCGATGATTTTTGTCCGTTCTTTCACCGAAACAAACATGATGTTGGCAATTCCGAATCCGCCAACTAAAATACTGAATCCGCCAATGATCCATCCGGCCAGATTGAAAACCTTGAAAAAGATGTCAAAGCGGTTCGAAATCAGGCTGACTTCATTGATCGCGAAATCGTTTTCTTCCATCGGTTTTAGCCGGTGCAGTGTTCGCATAATTCCTTCCAGTTCAGCCACAAACTCGTCGCGGTCGGCATCCGGTTTGGCTTTCACATTAATGGTTTGCCCCTGGTCGCGATCGCGCACATCCACCATATTCATGGCATATACCACCGGAATATGAACCCGTTT
>CAILJH010000219.1 GCA_903834475.1 uncultured Prolixibacteraceae bacterium
ATCCCACAGCTCTTTATAATCCGAAGATGGTTTTTGTCCTGATTTTAAAACCCGCGGATTTTGCCCGGCAAGCTCAGCGAGAGAGTACCCGGTGGTTTCGCATGCTTTTGGATTTGCATATTCTATAGCACCTTTCACATTAGTAATTATAATCGATACCGGGCTTTGTTCTACCGCCAGTGTGAGTTTTTTTAACTGGCTTTCTCTCTCAATACGTTCCGTAATATCGCTATCCGAACCGCGGTATCCTATTAATTCACCTTTGTCGCCTAAAATAGGTACTCCATTGGTTGTAACCCAAATGCTTTCCCCTGTATTTTTAACAACCTCATTAACGTAATCATGAAAACTTATTTTTTGTTCGAATACTTCCAGTGTGATCCTTGTAAATTCTTTTCGCGTCTGTTCGGGATGAAGATCGTAGTAGTGTTTTTTTTCGATAAGTTCGTCAGGCGAATACCCCAATACACTATTTGACAAAGGACTTACATAGGTGAACAAACCATTTTTATCCACTTCCCATACCATTTCCTGGCTTTGTTCAGCTATCTGCCTGAATCGTTCCTCGCTGTACTTAAGTGCTTTTTCGGCTAGTACACGCTCGGTAATATCCTCTATTGTGCCATCGTAGTATATAATATTGCCTAGGTCATCGCGAACGGCTTTTGCATTTTCCCGTATATAAACCATTTCCCCATCCTGTCGGGTCCAAACACTTTCGAGTCCGCGAATTTCTCCTTCTGTTTCCATGAGCCTTTTAAACTCTTCGCGCGAATAAGTCGGATCAAATTCTCCTTTCTCAATATCTCGTTCTTTCAGTTCATCAAATGATTTGTAGCCCAACATCTTAATTAAAGCCATGTTCGAAAGGAGAACCCTTCCATCCGGAGTAGTCTGGTAGATTCCTATAGTTGCATTTTCGTAAAGCAACCTGTAACGCGCTTCGCTTTCCAAAAGCGCTTTTTCAGCGTGTAAACGTTCAGTGATTTCTCTGTTTAGATACCTGTTTTTGGCGAAAAATCTCATGGCTAAAAAGCCAAGAAGAATTAGTAAGATTACCAGTATTGAAGTTTCAGCCACTTCTGTTATTATATTCCGATACCATGAACGGGCATTTATGTCCATCCCAAAAACAGCGACTATTTTTCCTGTTAAATTGTCTTTTACCGGTATCAGGATACTTACCCACGTTCCCCACCTGTCAGTTAAAGGTGGAGTAATTGAGATTTTGCCGTCAGTAAAAGGTTTCTTATCCTCTACAGCAGCTTCCGTAAATTCCTGACCAGGCGGCGAATAATCGGGAGAGTTAGCAGGTTCAGAATCAAGCAGGAAATAGTATTTCCCATTGCGTTCAGCATATAGGTAAACAAACCGTAGTTTCTTGTTTTCCAATCTTATTTTCTCAAATACCGTTTTAAGCTCAATGTAGGCTGGATTGCTGGTGTCACTGGGATCAGAGCGGAGTTGCGAGATTTTATCTGCCGGTAAAGATGACAATATTGATTGGCCAAGTTGCAGATCATTTCTGATGTTTTGGTCCTTTTGATTATTGTACATAAACCAAATGAAAACCAGGCCAAAGCACAATATAACAATGATGATTGCTATTTCTGTGAAAGAGGGTCGGAACTGATATTTATTACTATTCACGTGCTTTTTAATGCTTTAAAAATGTATTGATATATCCTGTTTTAAATATAGAAATTGCATTCCGGAAAAAGGTTTCAAGTGCATGAGGATTATGAGTATTAATTCAACGCCAGTGATTCTTGAATGATCTCAAGTAATTTTGCTTTACTGACCGGTTTTGTTACATACTCGTTGCAACCTGATGAAATTGCGAGGTTTTCATCTTCGGCAGTTACGTGTGCGGTTAGAGCAATGATAGGCAATTTGGGCAAGAAAGTTCTGATTTGCCTCGTTGCTTCAAAACCATCCATCAAAGGCATTTTGATATCCATCAGCACTAAGCTTACTTCCGGGTGTTTCCGCAGACACTCAACGGCTTCGATGCCGTTTTCGGCCCGTATTACCTCGTAGTCTGCGTATAGCAATACTATTTCTATGTATTTGAAGTTGGAATCGTCGTCTTCGGCAACCAGGATAATTGGTTTGGTTAAAACCTTGGCCGGTATTGCCACATCAACAGGTTTAAGCGGTGTAAGAATCGGATTTTCAGAAAAAGGAAGGGTAAAGTAGAATGTTGATCCTTTTCCTCTTTCGGTATCAATCCGCAAATTGCCACCAAGTAATTTTACCAGGCCATTGGCAATGGTAAGGCCAAGACCGCTTCCTTCGTATCCGCGTGTGGATGAAACATCGGCTTGCATAAAAGCTTCGAAAATAACACTAAGTGCTTCGGTTTTTATTCCTGTTCCAGTATCGCTGACCGAAAACTCGACATCCTGATCTTTTATTTCATATCCGAAGGTTATAGCTCCTTTCTGCGTGAACTTAAATGCATTATCGAGCAGATGGTTTATGATTTTGCGCAGTTTTTCAATATCGGTATTCACAAGCACCGGGTCTGCCAAGTCAGGTTTCCTAACGCTCAATTCAATGCCTTTACTGGCTGACATTTCGGCAAAATCAGATTCTATTTCTTTAACAAGTTTATCAAGATTTGAAGGCCGTCTGCTTATTTCCATTGTTCCTGAAACGAGCATGGAAATATCCATATAACTGGTTATTGTATTCAGAAGCCGTTTGCTGCTTTTTTTAATAACTGAATAGAAAAGTTCATGATCTTCAGGAGTTGTGTCAGGATTAAGGCTCATTTCGGTGAATCCAAGTATGCCGTTGAGTGGTGTGCGTATTTCGTGTGAGATATTATTAATGAAAGCTGTTTTCAACTTGTCGCTGGCTTCGGCTTTGATTAATGTTTGCTGAATATCCAGTATTGATTTCTGCCGTTGGATAGACAGGCTTACCTGGCTGGCGATAAATTCAAGCATTTTGAGATCATTGTCGCTGTATGCATTCTGATTATGATAATCCTGTACCACAATTGCTCCGAATGGTTTACCATCAACTGTTAAAGGAACACCAAGCCAGATTTCGGAATCGTTACCTACAAGTTCAACTTCCCCGCTTTCAACCAGCTTTTGAAAGTCATTTCTTTTAAGCATAACCGACTTATTGTGCCTGATTACATAGCCGGTTAATGATTTTTCGGCAGGCCAATCGGTAAACGCATCCATTTCGTCAATTCGGTATGAAGAGTTGAGCATGCCGGTTTCTTCATTGTAAAAAGCAATGAAGAAATTCTTGGTATTCATGAGTGAACTCAGTTCGTGTTTTACAATCTCAAGTAAATGCTGCAGATCGGTGGTTTCAAATGCCTGCCGCGAAATATTATAAAGCACTTTCTGAATACCGTCGGTGTGCTTTTGGTCGGTAATATCTTCTTTTACTCCAAGGTAATGAGTTATCTCGCCTTCGGGATTCTTTATTGGCGAAATCGATGCCCGTTCCCAATAAAACTCGCCGTTCTTTTTTCGGTTATGAAAATCACCTTTCCACTCATTACCAGCAGCAATAGTATCCCACATTATTTCGTATTCTTCGGCTGTGGTTTCACCTGATTTAAGGACCCTCGGATTTTCCCCTATGAGTTCTTCGCTTGTGTAGCCCGAAATGTGGCATGCAGCCGGATTTGCGTACTCAATAGTACCTTTGGTGTCTGTAACAACAATCGATACCGGGCTTTGCTGAACTACCTGCGATAGTTTCTGAAGTTCCTGTTCGGCAATTTTACGATTTGTAATATCGCGTTCAACTACAACCAGGCCTTTAGGTTTGCCATGTGCATCAAAATCAGGGATTTTAATGCTGTCGAAGGTCATAGAAGTGCCATCGGGACGCTGAATAGTTTTATCTGTACGGATCTGCGAATGGTTTCTCCACGCAACGGCATCCGTATCTTCGCACTCGGCAAAAGCTTTTTTATAGAATTTGTTGTATTCAGCAAGTTCCGAATCGGTTTTCCCAACATAATCAACGCCCTGGAGTCCGAACAGGTTGATTGCATAATTGTTAGCGACAAGCCAGCGGCCGTTGCCGTCCTTAAAACAAACCAGATCAGGCATGGCATTGATCAGCATCCTGAGCTTTTCTTCGCTGTTTTTCAGGTTTTCTTCTGCTTCATATTTCTTTTTCTGCTGCTCAAGGTTGTTCAGCGCAAGTCCAAGGTCATCAGCTATTTCACAAAAGAGATCTGTTTCTTCTTTGTCATCGATCAGCTCAACAGGCATGGATACTGCAATAAACCCATGTAAACGATCCTTGTATTGCACTTTGGAGATAATGGTGCCCTTACCTGGATATAATTCGTTAACCAAGCAATCACTACAATCGATGGCATTATTCATCGAGCACAATTTCTGACTTGATTCTTTCAGCAGGTTAATGCACTTTAGTTTGTTTTTCTC
>CAILJH010000220.1 GCA_903834475.1 uncultured Prolixibacteraceae bacterium
CAATTGCAGTCATTCCAAGCTCACCGGCACCCAGAATACCCAATAGGATAAAACCGGCCTGTGCAACCGATGAAAAGGCCAGAAATCGTTTGATATTTTTCTGACGCATTGCAAATAGGTTACCAATTGTCATGGTACATACAGCAAGCGTATAAATCATAGGTTTCCACAGTTCCACAATATTTTTAAAAACAGTGAACAGAACAATGGTGAAGATAAATGCTGCGGCACCTTTTGAAACTACCGAAAGGTATGAAGTCACATTGATTGGTGCACCTTCGTAAACGTCAGCAGTCCAGAAATGGAAAGGCACCAGCGATATTTTGAAACCCATACCGCTTACAAAGAATACAAATCCAAGTGCAATAAGCGCGTTTGGTTGAACTTTGGTTGCGATATCGGCAAAATAGATCGATCCGGTTGCACCGTAAATCATCGAAAGTCCAAACAATAGAATTCCTGAAGATAGGGCAGAGGACAGGATCAATTTGATACCTGCTTCGGCCGATTTACTTTTATATTTGTCAAAGGCGGCTAGCCCGGCAATTGGGATAGTTGCAGTTTCGAGTCCGATGTAAAAGATCAGAAAGTCGCCAGATGAAATCATGAAGTTCATACCGATCAGTGTTGACAACGTCAGGATAAAATATTCACTGATTTTGTCAGCATTTTCAGGTTTACGCAACCATCCTTCGGCTTGGAGAAAGACAATCAACACTGCCAGGTTAAGTACGTTTTTCATGAAAGCGGTCAGTTGGCTCGATTGGAATGATCCGCCAAACAAGGTTCCGTTTTCTCCGGGAATAAAACCAATGAAGGTTACCAAAGCGAAAAGTACCAATGTGAAATTGATGATTTTCGATTTGTTTTTTTCGCTGGTAAAGATTTCAGCAACCAGAATCGCGAGTGCTGCTGCAGTGAGCAGCAATTCGTGGCGCATGAGTATAAATTGTCCGAGATTCATATTTTTTCGGGTTTTGAAGCCTACCCCCAACCCCCTCCACGGGGAGGGAAGCTGAAGAACGCTTCGTTTATATTTATTTCTTTATTATCACCTTTTTAGTTCTTTTTTAATGTCCCCCTTCGTGTCGCCTGAGCTTGTCGAAGGAGGGATTTAGGGGGCTGGCCTATTAAAACGGAATGGCCATTGCCAAACGTGTAACAATCGGCTTTAAGCTTGCTACAATGGTGTCAGACAACCAAAGTGGTGCAATACCAATGGCAGCAACAGCCAGTAAAAGTGTAACGGTGCTCAGTTTCTCATACCATTTGGCATCTGTCAAATCTGCATGATGCTGATCTTTCAGAGGGCCAAGAAGCAAAACTCCAACAACTTTCAGGATATATACTGCAGTAATAACGATCGAAGAAGCAACGATAATAGTAACTACACGGTGAAACATATCCTGATGTTGAAATGAACCGACGAAAACAGTCATCTCAGCCACGAATCCGCTTAATCCGGGAAGACCTAATGACGCAAACCCTGCAATCATATATACTACTGCAAGAAATGGAATTACTTTCATTAAACCGCCCATTTCCCGAATGTCGCGTGTATGGGTACGTCCATAAATCATCCCAATCAAAGCGAAGAAAAGGGCTGTCATCAAACCGTGTGAAATCATTTGAAGGATCGCTCCGTCCATCGCTGTTTGATTCATCATCAGCAAGGCAAAAATTACCAAACCGCAATGGCTTACTGAAGAATATGCATTGATGAATTTAAGGTCGGTTTGCCAGATGGCGCTGAAAGCTCCGTAAACCACACTGATCGTTGTCAGGATAATGAAAATCCAGGCCATTTCCTGTGCAGCTTGTGGCATCAGGAACATGGCTACGCGGAAACATCCGTATCCTCCCAGTTTCATCAATACTCCGGCATGAAGCATGGAGACTGCTGTTGGTGCCGAAGCATGACCATCAGGTGACCAGGTATGGAAAGGAAACAATGCTCCAAGTATTCCAAACCCAATAAAAGCGAAAGGAAAGAAGAAACGTTGTGCCGCAACCGGAATATTTATTTTGGAGATTTCAAGAATATTAAAAGTAAGCGGGCCTCCACCTGGAGCCGAATTGTAATAAAGACCTAAAATACCAACCATAATCAAAGCTGAACCTGCCATCAACATTAAAGTCAGTTTCATGGCCGATTTTTCTTTCGGTCCGGTTCCCCAAAGACCAATAAGCAGATACATTGGTATCAGAGCTAATTCGTAGAAGAGGAACATCGTAAACAGGTCGAGTGAAATAAAGAACCCGTAAACTGCTGTGACCAGCAATATGAGCGATACGAAAAATTCCTTTGTCAGGTATTGAAGTTCCCAGGAGGCAAAAATACCTGCAAAAATCACAATGGAAGTCAAACCAATCATGGCTACTGCAATTCCATCGACACCGAAAGCAAAATGAATGTTCAGGCTTGGGTACCACATGAAGTCAGACATAAATAGCATTTCGTGCATCATCCCGGTTTTTCGTGCAGCAAGGTAAGCAAGCACCAGGTAAACAGTTGCTAAAAGTTCGATACCCATTCCGATTGCCGAAACGAGCCGGGCACCTTTATAATCCTTGGTAAGCAGGACTCCGATCATGGTGAGAATCGGGATTAAGACCAATAATGTTAGAATATTCATATTGTGATATATTTTTTAATTCAATTACAAAATATCGAATATCGAACGAGAAATAAGAAATGTAAACTGAGTACTTCGATATTCCTTGTTTCTTATTCTGTGTTTTTTATTTTATTCGTTTTTCCTGTTTCGTCCGAAATGTCAGTTTCACTTTGTTCAACAAATTCTCGCGGACGATTTTTATTCTATTTCTTTTCCCCGGGGTTGAAACCCCGGGCTACCAATATACCGCTCCTACGGAGCTTTTATGATTGCGAATCAGTACCCAAAACCTTTCCCCTGCGGGGGACCGGGAAGGGGGCTCTATATCAAAAAATAGATCATCGAAAGCGCTAATGCCAGCGTACCGGCAACGAACATAAATGCATAATGCTGCAATTGTCCTGATTGCATCCCTTTGATCTGATAGGATACTTTTTCAGTGGTTGTGCCAATTCCAACCATAAATGCATCGATGATGTGACGGTCGAACCATGCGATTGGTCGTGATATATAGTTGAAGATGATCTTCCGGGTAACAAACAAATAGATTTCGTCGAAATAGAATTTGTTGTAAGTAGCGGTATATAAAATCCCCCAGCTCTTGGCCAATTTGGCCGGAACGTCGCTTTCCTTTTTGTAAAGAATCCATGCCATGGCAATCCCGAATAAGCCTATTAAAACCGATGGAATAGCCACTGCAAAGTTCATTTCAGATTCGAAACCCAACTTGTCAGAAGTGACCAGTTCGGTAAAAGGAATATATCCGGCGAAAATAGAAGCTACAGCAAGAAACATCAGTGGTATGGTCATCACCAGCGGACTTTCGTGCGGTGTGTGATGATAATGACGATCTTTTCCCCAGAATACCGTGAAATACAAACGGAACATATAGAAGGCGGTTAAACCGGCAACCAAAAACTCAACGGCAAACAAGAGTTTATCGTGGTGCCACGCTGCCACTAAAATTTCATCTTTACTGAAGAATCCTGAAAGAAAAGGAACTCCGGCAATGGTCAGACAGGCAATCAGGAATGTCATGTGGGTAATTGGCAGATATTTGCGCAAGCCACCCATATCGTACATATAATTGGAATGAACGGCATGAATAATTGAACCGGCACCAAGGAAGAGCAAAGCTTTAAACATGGCGTGGGTAAACAGGTGGAACATGGAAGCCATGTAACCCAAACCTTCTTCACCACCATAACCTGAAACGCCAAGAGCAAGCATCATGTATCCGAGTTGCGACAAGGTTGAGAATGCCAAAACCCGTTTAATATCGTATTGTGTGATGGCAATTACTGCTGCAAAGAGCGAAGTGAAACCACCAACGTAGGCAATTATTTCCTGAGTTGCAGGAGCCTGAAAATGGATAACCGGAAACATACGGGCAACAAGGAATACACCGGCAACAACCATGGTTGCGGCATGAATCAGTGCTGAAACCGGAGTTGGACCTTCCATAGCATCGGGTAACCAGATGTGTAAAGGGAACATGGCCGATTTACCGGCACCTCCGATGAAAATGAGGGTTGTGGCCCATGTTAAAGCTGATATGCCAAGGAAGCTTACTGATGCAGCACTCGCAAAAATTGCTCCGTCAGGATTGGTCAGTTTGCCGAAATCAAAAGTTCCGGTAACAAACGAAAGTATCAGGATACCGATGAGGAAACCCAGATCGGCAAAACGGGTCACAATAAATGCTTTTTTAGATGCAGCAACTGCTGATGGTTTCTGATAATAAAATCCGATCAGGAGAAAAGAACTGACACCCACCAATTCCCAGAAAATATACATCTGGAAAATATTGGTAGCAATGACCAGCCCAAGCATGGAAAAAGTAAACAGCGACAAAAATGCGAAGAAACGCTGAAATCCGCTTTCACCCTTCATATAACCGATACTGTACAGGTGCACCATGAACGAAACCGTGGTAACAACCACCAGCATCATCACCGAAATAGGGTCGAGATAGATGCCCATTTTGATGATCAGGTTTTCGGTAAATTTGAGCCACGTAATTTCAAACGGTATGATGGCTTGAAAACCAGCTGCATGATGCGCCCCAAAGAAATAGCTTCCTGCAGTTGCCAGGGAAAGAATCCACGAAATTCCCATTCCGATCGTACCAAGTACCCCTGATATGATTGGCTTCCATTTCATCCCCAGCAATCCGGTAACCAAAAACATGACCAGCGGAATCATGATAATGAACACAGTGTAAGTATATCCTGTCATTTCTTTAAATCTTAAAATTTATATTTTGAAAAGGAAAGAGAAAAGAGGAAAAACCCTTCCTGAACTTCTTATTCCTTGCTTCTTATTTCATTATTCAATTTCGTCCGAATGATTTAAAAGCTTTGTTCTGCTATATTTCGCGGACGAATTTCAATATGTATTCTTTTTCTACAAATACCCGCCTGCTGCGGGCAGGTTCCGCACCTCTGGTGCTGACTGAATTCTGTGAATGTTGACACTTCGACTGCGCTCAGTGCAGCGCTTTTTCTAATGACTTTTCCCTAATATTTCATTTCATTTACATTTTCAACATCAATGTTCTGCAGTTTCCTGTAAATGTTGATGATCAGCGCAATGGCAACCGATGCTTCAGCCGCAGCGATTCCTACAATGAACAGCGAAAAAAACTGTCCCTGCAACTGATCGGGATACAGGTACCGGTTGAAAACCACGAAATTGATGTTTACTGAATTCAGTATGAGTTCAATGGCCATCAGCATGGTAATCAGGTTTCGGCGAATGATAAAACCGCAGACTCCGATGAAAAACATGAGGGTGCTGACGATTAAAAAATGTTCGAGTGGGATTCCCTGAATCATATTTCTGAATTTTTATTTTTATCCTTTTTTGCAATTACAATGGCGGCGATCATTGCTGCCAGTAATAAAATACTGATAAGCTCGAATGGCAAAACGTATCCGTTTTTTCCGGTACTGAGCAGTTGATTACCGATTTCAGTCATGTCAACCGGAAGTTCAGTAGTCGATCCGGCCTGAAAAGGGTGGGTGAGGAGTGTTGCAATAACCATCACGCTGCCAATAACTGCCGCACTGATTCCCATAATGAGTTTGGTCAGGTCGGGTTTTTCAAACAGGTGCGAGATATGATGGGTCAACAAAATACTGAAAATGATCAGAACGACAATACCTCCTGCATACAAGGTGAGTTGAACGGCAGCCATAAACTGGTATTTCAGCATGAAATACAAACCGGCGGTTGCCAAAAGAACGCACAGCAGATAAACAGCAGCTCTCAGTATCCTTCGTGTAGTGATCGTCAAAAGCGAGCAAATCAGGATAATACCTGAAAACATATAAAACATGAATACATTCATTACTTAGCCTCCTTTCTGAGTTTTGATCCGGGCAGGTTCAAAACTTTGGTGAGTTTACTCCGGTCGAATACTGCATGTTCGAATTCCTGACCGAAAGCCAGCGCATCCGATGGACAGGTTTTTACACACAAACCACAAAAAGTACACATCGAAAGATGGTAAATGTGCTTGTCGATTACCCGTTCCAGTTTACCTTCAGCATTGGCCACACGATCTGATAAAATTTCGATGGAACCGTTCGGACAGTTCATCTCGCAAATTCCGCAACCGGTGCAGGCATGCAGGTTATTGGCATCGTGAGGCATGATGATTTCGCCTTTAAACCGGTCTTCCATTTTCAGGGTCGCACGGTTTTCAGGATATTGCTGGGTTACAATGGCACCCGGACTGAAAAAGTATTTCCCTGTCACGCGCATTCCTGCCCATAACGAAGAAAGTCCTTTAAAGATGTCGGTAAAATATTCTACTATACTATTCATCCTTGTTTATATTAAAAATGCCAGCCCATCAGTACGATGAAAGCAATGACTACAATGTTGAGCAAACTGATTGGCAACAGGTATTTCCATTCGAGAGTCAGCAATTGGTCGATACGCAGACGTGGAAATGTCCATTTAAACCACATGATGATCAGAATGAGAAAGAATGTTTTTGAAAAGAACCAAACCACCGAAGGAATGTAATCCATGATGTGATTGAACCCTTCCCAGTTTCCGACATGAAATGGCATCCATCCTCCAAGGAAAACGGTAGCTCCCAGAGCGGCTACGATAAACATGTTCATGTATTCGGCCAGGAAGAAAAAGGCAAATTTGATTCCTGAATATTCGGTATGGAAACCGGCTGTCAGTTCCGATTCGGCTTCGGCTAAATCGAAAGGACCACGGTTAATTTCTGCAGTACTGGCAATCAGAAAAATAATGAAAGAAATGAAGGCCGGAATATGACCTTTAAAAATCCACCATCCGTTGGCCTGACTTTCAATAATGGTTGAAAGCTGCATGCTTCCGGTAAAAACTACTATCGCCAGCAATGAAAGTCCGACTGAAAGTTCGTAGCTCACGATTTGTGCGCCACTTCGCATGGCACCAATCAGTGAATATTTGCTGTTGCTCGACCATCCGGCGAGTAAAATACCAACCACGCTAAGCGACGAAACAGCCATCACATAAAATACACCGATGTTGAAATCGATCGCCTGAAGTCCTTTGGCATAAGGCAAAGCAGCCATGGCAAGGAAAGAGCAGATAATTACAATAAAAGGTGCCAGGTTGAAAAGCAGTGCATCGGATTTGCGGATTGGGATCAACTCTTTCAGCAAAAGCTTGATTAAGTCGGCAATGGTTTGCAAAAGTCCCCATTTTCCAACGCGGTTTGGTCCAACGCGGTTCTGCATGATGGCGCAAACTTTACGTTCAAGGTAAACCAGGAACAGCCCGATCAGTGCATACATCAGCAGGAAAACCAATCCGACCAGAACCATTTCAGAAAAAATGACCCATCCTGACGACATCAAACCTGATAACCAGGAATGAATGGAGCCGGTAAGTGACGAAAAATCGTAGATGTTTGATGACATATTTGTGTTCATTTATCGGTCAATATCAGGGATTACAAGATCAAGCGAACCGCTGATGGCGATTAGATCGGCAATTTTATAGCCGGAAGCAATTTCGTTCATTACAAACAGGTTGCTAAAGTTCGGCGTCCGGAATTTCATGCGATAAGGCGTTTTATTTCCGTCGCTAACTACATAAACAGCCAGTTCGCCACGGGCAGTTTCAACCCTCCGGAAATATTCACCGGCCGGAAGTTTGATGATCGGTTTCATTTTGGCGGTAAAATCACCTTCAGGAATATTGTCGACCAACTGTTCCAGAATGCTCAGTGATTCCCACATTTCTGCCATTCTGACTTTATAGCGGGCAAAAACGTCGCATCCGGTTTCGAGGATTTCGTTGAACTGAACTTTATCGTATGCACCGTATGGTGCAATTTTGCGAACGTCGCACGAAAAGTTTGAACCACGACCCGAAGGACCGGTAACACCGAATCCGATGGCAGTTTCGCGGCTCATCATGCCAATGCCTTTGGCACGGTTCTGAAAAATCACGTTTCCGGTCAGCAACTGATC
>CAILJH010000221.1 GCA_903834475.1 uncultured Prolixibacteraceae bacterium
GAGGAAAGGTTAGTTCAAATTGGGAAAGGCATCCGGGACTGTTCATTTTAAATTTGGAAGTACCATTTAATACAACTGCAATTGTTTATCTCCCCGGAAAAGAAAAGGATGAGGTGAAAGAAGGGAAATCAACGCTTGAAAAGCATGAAGGTATTGAGTCTTTGGGTTACAAAGACAGCGCACATGTGTTAAAAGTGCATTCAGGAAGTTATCGGTTTACATCGAAATCGCTATGATGAGATTTGCTGCTGTAGTCATTTTGGTCCTTGCTGCCTGTCAGCCCGTTGCGAATCAACAAGCTGATTTTACCAGCTATGTTAATCCTTTCATCGGAACCGGTGGCGAAATGAATGTTGGGTTTGGGAATATGTTTCCCGGTGCGGCTTATCCTTTCGGCATGATTCAGCTGAGTCCAGACAATGGAGGGCAAGGGTGGCAATATTCAGGAGGATATCGTTATCCCGACAGCACCATTGTTGGATTTTCGCATACCCATTTGAGTGGAACCGGTGTTGCCGATTATTGCGATATTTCGGTCATGCCCACCATCAAACCCATCGATGAAAAGTTTTTTATTCAAAGCGATTCAACGATTAATCAGATAATTTCAGAAAACGGATTCAATCCGAATGGTTTTATCAATCGCGACGGTAATTTGGGACCATTTGACAAGCATTTCCTTCTGAAATACCGTTCGAAGTTTTCGCACAAAACGGAGAAAGCATCTCCCGGATATTATTCGATCAAGCTTCAGGATGATGACATTGATGCGGAATTGACTGTTTCGGAACTGGCTTCAATGCATCGCTATCATTTCAATAAAAAATCTGATATTCAAAGTATTGTTCTCAATCTTGGCTATACCAATAGTGATGTCACAACTGATGCTTTTGTTCGTTACCGTTCTGCTCAAATGATTACCGGGTATCGGTTTTCTTCAGGAAAAGCCAATGTGCAGCGGGTTTATTTTGCCATGCAGTTTTCCCGTCCGATAAAAAATCATCAGTTCTTTTTGTCTGAAGAAACTCCTGAACCAACTTCTGCAAAAGGGAAACAACTGGCTGCTGCACTGTCTTTCGATGGAAATGAAAGTCCTGAGTTACTAATAAAGGTTGCAATTTCTTCAGTCAGTGAAGATGGTGCTCTGGCCAACCTGAAAACTGCGGATCCGTTCGGATGGAATTTTGATCGGATGCATCAGGCATGTCGCCAAAAATGGAATGATGAGTTGTCAAAAATCAAAATTACGACTACAGATTCGGTTAAAAGAACCATTTTCTACACGTCCCTTTACCATTGTTATTTAGCTCCCTATCGTTTTTCGGATGTCGATGGGTTTTATAAAGACTTTAATCACAAACCTGAAAAGGCAGAAGGATATACTCAATACACCTTGTTGTCGCTTTGGGATACTTTCCGGGCCGAAAATCCTTTGTTGTTGCTGATGCAGCCCAAGGTTGAAGAAGACATCATTTATTCGATGATGGCCAAATACCGACAGACGGGCGAATTGCCTTATTGGGAAATTTCGGGCAACGAAGGCGGATCGATGATTGGTTTCCACGCAGCAGTGCTGATGGCTGATGCGGTAAGTAAGAACGTCGGAAAATACGATCTGGAAGAAATGTATAAAGCTTTGGTGGCAGTTTCTGAAACCGATAGAAAGGGATTGGACTTTTACCGGGAGTTTCATTTTGTTCCTACCGACAAAGAAAAGAACGGTACCGTTTCAAAAACACTGGAATACGCCTACGATGACTGGTGTATTGCTCAAATAGCCAAACAGCTTGGCAAAACTGCAGATTATCAGAAGTATATGGACCGATCTCAATATTATAAAAATCTGTTTGATCCGGCCAACCGGTTGTTCCGTGGCAAAAACAGTGACGGAACCTGGTACGAACCCTTTCATCCGCGTTTTGCAGAATATGGCAATCCGCTTTGTGTGGAAGGAAACACTTGGCAATACTCATTTTTTGTTCCGCATGATATGCCTGGATTAATTGAATTGATGGGTGGAAAGAATGGTTTTGAATTGATGCTCGACAGCTTGTTTAATCAGACCTCCGAATTGCTGGGCGAAGATACAGAGGATGTGACCGGCCTGATTGGACAGTATTCACAGGGAAATGAACCCGATCATAACTCAGCTTATTTGTATGATTTGGTTGTGAAACCCGAAAAAACCCAATTTTACACCAACAAAATTATCAATAAACTGTACAAAAATTCTCCGGAAGGTTTGTGTGGAAATGAGGATTGTGGGCAGATGTCGGCCTGGTATGTTTTCAGTGCGATGGGAATGTATCCGGTAAATCCGGTTGATGGACGATATTATTTTGGAAGCCCGCAGTTTGAAAAAACAGAAATTCAGCTTCCGAATGGAAAAACCTTTAGCTTAATAGCCCATCAGGTTTCGCCTGAAAATATTTACAGCAAGTCAATCACGCTGAATGGCAAACCACTCGATCGCTTGTATGTAACCTGGGATGAAATTCGAAAGGGTGGAGAGCTTATTTTTGAGATGAATAATTGCAATAAGTAGTAAATAAATGATTCTTCCAGTCATGTAGGGTCGGCATATTGGTAGCCCCGGCTTTTAAGCCAGAGTATAAAAAGGGCAAGTGTTTTAGCGCCGACGGACAATATTAAATAGGAGTTTATTTGATATTTCGACGCAATTGTTAGATTTTGATGAAAAACAAAATTGATTAACTTTCTAAATATGAGAATATTAAAACTTAAATTATTAATTTCAATTTACTGCATTTTTATTATTGGGCTGATCTCTTGCAGTCCGGAGATAAAGAAATCGGAATCTCCATCGAACCCTGATAGTTATCAGGATGTTCCCTTTGTTCAGGAAACACAAGATGCTTACCATATCAGTAATAATCCTGTTGATAATGAAGTCCGGAGTATTGCTGTCGATAAACAATCAAATGTTTGGATTGCGACAGCTTCAGGAATTTTCTGTAAAAATTCAGGAACAAGGGAATGGAAGCCTGTCATTTCAGGAGCTGACCGTGGTCCTGCTTATTCGGTTGCAGTAAATCCTGACGGTGGGGTGCTGATGGGAACGTGGAATGGTATTTACAGGTTTAAGAATAATCAGCTTCAGAAGGAAGAAGGAGTCAATCCGCCAATTTCAATTATTTGCAACGATGGCGATGGAAATTACGCATTGGGTCCTAATGGCATCTGGCATTCGAAAGATAATCGCTGGGAAAATTCAAAATATATTCTGGCACGTTCGGTTCGCGATGCTGCTGTGGATAAAAACGGAGTTTTATGGATTGGTACCGATGCTGGTTTGTACCAATGTCAGGATGGAAAAACTACCTTGTTTCAGGATACGAGTGAGCTTATCAGTTGCTATGTTAAGGCAATTTCGTTTGACCCGAAAGGTGAATTATGGGCCGGTGTGATGGGCGGTGTTTCTGTTCGCCAAAATGGAAGATTGGTTAAAAATCTGACTTCTATAGATGGAATTCCTTCAGCAATAGTGAATTGTATCAGTCAGTCACCCGATGGAATGATGTGGGTTGGAACTGATGTCGGCGTGGTTCGTTTTGATAAGGATGGCAAGCATTCCCTGCGTTTCAGTAAACGCTGGTTAACCGACAATAAGGTGAACGATGTGGCTTTTGATGATTCCGGTAATGCCTGGATAGCTACCAATAAAGGTGTAAGCGAGATCAAGCGGAAAATGATGACACTTGCTGATAAACAAGCCAATTTTTACAATCAACTGATGAAGAAGCACATCCGTGCACCATGGACTTGTGGCAGCCTTCGGCTCAAAGTTCCAGGCGATACTGCCACCTGGCGGAATACCGATGACGATAATGACGGTGAATATACCAGTGGATATCTGGCCATGGAAAGTTTCAGGTATGCTGTAACCAAAGATCCTGATGCAAAGGCTAAAGCCCGGAAAGCTTTTGAGTTTCTGAAGTATTTACAGACAGTAACCGGTACTGAAGGTTTTTTTGCACGATCAATTGTTCCACCCACGTGGACTTATGTGTTGCATGATATGAACAGAACCTATACCCCTCAGGAAGTGGCAGAAGAGTTGGTAAAAGATCCGCGTTATAAGCCAGTAGAAGAACGTTGGTGTAAATCAAAAGATGGAAAATGGTTGTGGAAAGGCGACACAAGTACCGATGAAATGGATGGTCATATGATGGGCTATTTCTATTTTTATGAACTGGCAGCTGATCAGGAAGAGAAAGATCTTGTGCGGGATCATGTTAAAAAGATCATCGATCATTTAATTGAAACCAAATATAATCTGGTTGACATTGACGGAAAGCCCACGCATTGGGCCATCTGGTCGCCTGAACAGATTAATCATGATCCGGATTGGGCATCGGAGCGAAGTATCAACTCGTTTGAATTACTGACTTACCTGAAATTTGCCAGCCACCTTACCGGAGATGAAAAATATGAGAAGGAATATCGCAGGTTGATTGACAATGAAGGTTATCTGGAAAATGTTTCTCACCTGAATCAGAAAAATCCGGCCTGGCAAATCTATTTCGACCGCACGCTCGAAGGTTATCTTTTTCCTATTTTGCTGAAATATGAACACGATCCCAAATTGAAGGAAATTTATCAGAATCTGATGGATGGATGGATGGCCAATCAGCCCGCAGGTGAAAACCTGATGAACAATATGGCCTATGCATTTACAACCGGCAGGAAAGTTAATGTTACTCAGACCATTGATTTTTTACACGATACACCGCTTGATCTGGTCAACTGGCACATTGATCAAACTTTGCGGGAAGATATTCACATCGTGAGGAATCCCATTCTGGAAGAAATTCAGATTTCTGAACTTCCTCCGGCAAGTGAGCGGGCAACTGTGCGGTGGGATAAAAATCCATGGTCGGCAGTTCAGGGTGACCCATCCGTAGTAAGTGAACCGGTGTTTTGGCTCCTGCCATACTGGGCTGCAAGGTATCAGGGTATTATTCAATAATTGCTCAAATGTTGTTAGTTTGAGGAATAAATTTGTGGTTCAGCCCGGGACGGGCGAAATATTGATAACCTGGAGTAAAACCGCGGGTTTGTAGGAACAGAAATTTAAACCGCCTGCAAGAATGCATTATTCAAGGGAAGATTCTTCTTTCGGACAGAATGTAGGTTGAGATCAAAAATAAAAAATGGTAATAATTTTAGAATAAAACGTATGAAAACAAAATCCCGGGTAATTGCCGTAATCGTATTGCTATTACTGATTTCTAAACTTGAAGTTTCTGCTCAGGAAAATATGTTGTGCCAGGATGCCTATTGGACCGAAGATCAGGCCAGCGTGATCATGAAAAAATGGGCTTCGGAATGGAAAACAAAAGCCGACTGGGAAAAACGTGCAGATGTGATCCGGCAGGGAATCATCAAGGGAATGAAACTGGACCAAATGCCGAAAGTGCCCAATGATTTTAAACCGATCATCCGGAATACCCGGACGATGGATGGCTATATTGTTGAGAACATTGCCATTGAAAGTTTTCCAGGGTTTTATATCACCGGAAATCTTTATCGGCCCATAAAAGCAGATAGGAAATGTCCGGCTATTTTAACACCTCATGGCCATTGGGCGGACCGGCGGGTGAGTACTGACGTTCAGACAAGAAGCGCGTGTTTTGCCCGAATGGGCGCCGTAGTTTTTGCCTACGACATGGTTGGTTATACCGACTCGAAGCAGGTTTCGCATAAAATTCCGATAGCCTTGTTGCTACAGACTTTCAACAGTAAAAGAGTTATCGATTATTTGGTATCGCGCCCCGATGTTGATCCCGAACGGATCGGCATAACCGGCGAATCAGGCGGGGGAACCCAAACCATTTTGATAACTGCTATTGACAGTCGAATTAAAGTTTCAGCGCCGGTTGTAATGGTTTCAGCTTATTTCTTTGGTGGTTGCACCTGCGAAAGTGGAATGCCGGTTCATCGTGACAAGGATCATCAGACCAACAATGTTGAAATAGCAGCCCTTTGCGCACCACGGCCCATGTTGCTGGTTTCAGATGGCGGCGACTGGACTAAAAATACTCCCCGTATCGAGTTTCCATATATTCAGAAAGTGTATGCCTTGTACGATGCCGAAAGCAAAGTGGATAATGCACACTTTCCGGGAGAAAGGCATGGGTATGAGGCAACAAAACGTTATCCGGTATACAATTTTTTTGATCAATATCTTGGTATAGATGCTGATCGCATTTATAAAGGTAAGTTCGATGAAAGCTTTGTCACCATTCTTCCAAAAGAAGATTTGATGGTTTTTACCGATCAGAATCCAATTCCGGCAAATGCTATAAAAGGTGATGAAGCAGTATTGACTTATTTGAATTTGCATTAATCTTTAAAACCTGAATTCCATGAAAATACGATTGATTTTATTTTGTCTGATAATTCTGGTACTGAATTCCTGTTCGACAGTGAAAGTTGAACCGGCAGTTTCGGAACTTCGGTGCGAATACCTTGCAAATCCGGTTGGAATGGAAGTTTTAAAACCACGTCTTTCCTGGCAAATTAAGAAAGAAGTTCGGGGAGCAAAACAAACAGCCTACCGGATTTCAGTCGCGACAACAGATGATCTTCTACAGAATGATTCTCCTGATTTATGGGATTCAGGTAAAATTGATTCGGATCAGTCCATTCAGGTTGTTTACAATGGAAAACCATTAAAATCGGGGATGAAGGTCAGCTGGAAAGTTAAGATTTGGGATGAAGATAAAATTGAATCTGCCTGGAGTCCATTTTCGCATTGGGAAATGGGATTACTTGAAAAGGCCGACTGGCATTCCAAATGGATTGGTGCACCTGCTGCAATAGAATCAAAAGAATATCAACTTGCGGCTCCGCTTTTCAGGAAAGAGATTAGCATTTCCAAAAATATCAGGCATGCACGTGCTTACATCAGTGGGCTCGGTTATTATGAATTGTATATCAACGGAGCCAAAATTGGCGATCATGTGTTGTCGCCCAATCAGACCAATTACGATCGCCGGAAGTTAGAAAAATGGAGTGAATCCCGGATCGGAAATATGAACTCCACCGTTCTTTACGAAACTTTCGATATCACTTCTGCACTTAAATCCGGAGGAAATGCTTTCGGAGTAATTTTGGGAAACGGTTGGTATATTCAGGCCGACCGTCCGGATGATACCATGCTTTGGTACGATACTCCGCGACTGATTGCCCAATTTGAAATTGAATACGAAGATGGAAGTAAAGATGTTTTGGTTAGTGACGAAAGCTGGAAAAGTGCTTTAAGTCCAATTCGTTACAACGGATTACATTCAGGAGAAATTTATGATGCGCGGTTGGAACAAAAAGGATGGAATGAAGCAAGATTTGACGATTCAAAATGGGTTCAGGCAGTATCGGTTCGCCCTCCAACCGGAATTCTGAAAGCACAAATTTCGCCTCCCGACCGTGTAACTCAAATAATCAAGCCGCTTTCAATAAGTCCTCGCGGCGAAGGCGTTTACCGCTTCGACTTGGGACGGCTATTCTCCGGCTGGGCAAGGCTAAAAATTTCAGGAGCGAAAGGAACTGTGATAAAACTCAAATTTATCGAAGAATTTGGCCCAACTTACGGTCAGACGGACACTTATATTTTAAAAGGTGAAGGAACCGAAATCTGGGAGCCGCGTTTTACCTGGCATGCTTTCAGGTATGTGGATGTGATTGGTTCTCCAACTGCATTAAATCTGGAAAATATTGAAGGTCTGGTTGTCAATACCGATATTCAGCGAGCTGGTAGTTTTGAATGTTCCAATCAGTTGCTGAACAAGATTTTGAAAAATTACCAGTGGACTCAATTAGGGAATGTTCATGGTGGAGTTCCCAGTGACTGCCCGCACCGGGAACGCCGCGGATATACCGGCGATGGTCAGATTTCGGCCAATGCCGCAATTGACAATTTCGATATGTCGCAGTTTTATACCAAATGGCTGGGCGATATCAGCGATGCGCAAAATCATCAGACCGGATATGTGCCCAATACAACTCCTTATCAGGATGGAGGAGGGGGAACTGCCTGGGGAGCAGCCTATGTGATCATTCCTTGGTATATGTACCAATATTACGGTGATATTCGTATTCTGCAAAACCATCATTCCGGCATGAAACACTGGATTGATTACATGAAAAATTCCCTGAACAAGGATGGAATTTTAGCTAATCAGGGGCTGGGAGAGTGGGTTCCACCGGATATTGTTGATCTCCCTGAAGATTTCGTGAACAGCTGCTATTATTATCATTGCTGCCAGTTGATGATTGAGATTTCCGGAGTACTTGAGAATACTTCTGATCAGCAATATTTCAAAGATTTGGCAGAAAAGGCGAAATCAGACATCAACAGGGTTTATTTCAATGCTTCCAATTCGAGTTATTCAATTGGCCGGCAGGGAGCAAATATTTATCCGCTTGGATTTGGAGTTGCAGAAGATCAGAATGTTAAAGCAGTTTTTGAAAATCTGGTTAAGAATGTAACTGGCCCGAATAAAGCTCATTTTGATACCGGTATTTTGGGAACACCGCTTTTGCTCGAAGTCCTGACTGAAATGGACCGGCCTGATTTAGCTTATACACTCATGAATCAACGCGATTTTCCGGGTTTCGGTTTCATGATCGAAAAGGGTGCTTCCACCATTTGGGAAACTTTTCAGGGTGATGTTTCGCACAGCCACCCCATGTTTGGCAGCGTTTGTGCATGGTTCTACCAGCATCTTGGCGGAATTTCGCCTGATCCGGTCCATCCGGGTTTTAAACATTCGATCATCAAACCAACTCCGCTAAGCAGTTTGACGTATGCCAACACCAGCTATCAATCGATGTACGGTGAAGTAAAAACGCAATGGAAATTTGTCGGTGAAAATTATTTCCTGGATGTAAAAATTCCTGCGAATACAACTGCAACAGTTTATGTGCTGGCTAAAAATGAGGAGAATGTGACCGAGAGTGGCAAGTCAATCTCAAAAGATGAACAGGTAAGATTCCTGAAAATGGATGGTAAATATGCCGTTTATGAGGTTGAGTCAGGAGATTACCAATTTGCATCTGAAGGATCCCGTAAGTTACTGCGGAACACCATTCTCACCAACCCGATTATTCATCCGGCTGATACTTTAGCTTTACTGCACGATTCGGTGAATGTTAGCATCACTTCGGATGTTGTTGAAGCGCATATTTATTACACCACCGACAATTCAGAACCCGACAGCACATCGGCGTTGTATAAAGCGCCGTTCAATATTACCAAACCAACAGTAATCAAAGCAAAAGCCATTTTAAACGGGTATGATCCAAGTTTTACCAAAACGAATTACATCGATTTCATCGATCCAAAGGCAAATGGCTTAAGCTACAAATATTACGAAGGTGAATGGATGAAACTCCCTGATTTTTCAAAGTTTCCGGTCATAAAGAAAGGTACAGTTTATAAATTCGGACTCGATAAAATCATTCCAACCAAGGATGAATATGCCCTGGTTTTTGATGGGATGATAAAAATCAAAAATGAGGGTAACTATGAATTCTTTATCCAGTCAAACGATGGAAGCCGCCTGTTCATTGACAATAAACGGATTATCGATCACGATGGTCCGCATGGCGCTGATATAGAAAAGACAGGAAAAGCAACCTTGTCGAAGGGAAATCACCCCATCCGACTTCAGTATTTTCAGGCGGGTGGTGGAATGTATCTTTTGGTACAATATTCCGGTCCGGGAATTGATAAGCAGGAGGTTCCTGCAGCGGTTTTGTTTCAGAAATAACCAATCTAAAATATGCGTAGTATTCTGATATTTAATATTTTGCTTCTGATAACGTTCAACGTTTTTTCGCAGACTTATTGGAAAATCAAGAATGAACATGAGGATGAAATATTACTAACCATTGATTTGAATAAGGAGAAACAGACGTTTGAAGCCTATACCCGGAAAGAAGCATTAAAAGATATTGCAGGTTCGTTTACTTATACTTTAGCCAAAGCTGCCGGAAAATTAAAACATCCCGAAATTGTTTTCATTGAGGGCAAAACTCAATCAATAAAAGACAGTCTTCACTTAACCGGAACTTTTACCTATTTCGACAAGCAATATCCATTCTCTGCGGCAATTTCAGGAAATAGTTTCAAAGGTAGATTTATCGACCGTGACAAGCATCGGCCATTGACTGGTGTGAAAATGCCAAATAGCAAGCCAATAAAGGATTATCAGTACATCATTAATACTGCTTTTTCGCTGACAGAAAGGAATATACTGAATAAATCGTGGTTGAAATCGTCTGAATGGATTGATTTCAGGAAGAAAATTGATGAACTGAAACCGAAAATAGCCGACGATTACGAGTTGGCAGCATCGTTTGTCTGGTTGGGGAAAAAGTTGCCTTTCACATCATACGAAATCAGTAAAACCAGACCTTCAGGCCAGATTTCCTTCAGAAAGAATGCTGCGGCATATAAAGAATTAAAGCCAAATACTGCATTGGTTGATGTGAATTCACTTCCTTCAACGAAGATAGAAATAGACAGTATCGCAGTCATTATTGCAAAAAAAGGCTATTCGAATCTGATCATTGACCTGCGGGGAAGAAGAAGTATAACTCCTAAAGCAGCAAATGAATGGCTCAATTACCTTTCGAATAAACCTTTCGTAGCCGGAGTATTCCTGACTCGAAAATGGTTCGATACCAATGTTCTCCTTCCAAAACCTCAGGAATATCTGAAAGTGTTCAATTGCTTTACGGATGGAAGTTTGAAGGATGGAGAGCTTTGCAAGGAATCCGGTCGTGTATTGAATTGCGTTCCCCGGACGAAAACGTTCAAAGGCAAGGTTTTCGTTTTGACCGATTCGAAAACATCGAAAACATCCGAGGTGCTTGCTGATGTCCTTCAGAAAGAAAAGATTGCCATTTTGGTTGGTCAAAAGACTTCTGGAGCATCGATTCTTATTGAAAATTTGAAAATTAATGATGAATACGACCTTGTTTTGCCGGTTGCTGATTTTTATAACTCAGAAGGCAAAAACCTGAATAAAGATGGGATCGAACCAGATAAGTTAGTTTCAGGAGAAGATGCGCTGACCTATATTCTGAAAAGTTTATAACTATCGGAGTAAATCTACGCAGATATAATCAGTATGGGTTAATATTTGATTTTAGTTAATGGACAGTAAATCTTATTTTTGAGCTCAGTTGTATTTCAGCCGATATTCTATTTCTATGGAATATCTACAGACATTTCGAATGTTTGATTGGTAACCTGTTCGTCTAAATATGAAAAAAGCCTCGCTTAGCGACATTGCATTACGATTGGGAGTGTCTAAAACCCTGGTATCTTTTGTTCTCAATGGTAAAGCAAAAGAATATCGGATCAGCGATGACATTTGCCAACGCGTGATGGATGTAGCCAAAGAGCTGAATTACACGCCAAACCGGATTGCCCAGGGTTTACGAACAGGGCATACAAAAACTATCGGACTCATCATTGCCGATATTGCCAATCCGTTTTTCGGAAAACTGGGTCGAGAAATTGAACAGGAGGCTGCCCGGTACGGATACAATATCATTTTCTGCAGTTCAGATGAAAATCCGGAAAAATCTGCACAACAGATTGCTATGCTTCAGCAAAGTCAGGTCGACGGATTCATTATATCTCCGCCAATTAACAGCGAAGACCAAATACGGACCCTTGCCAAAGGACAAATTCCTTTTGTACTGATTGACCGTTTCTTTCCAGAAATAGATTGCAATCATATTGTGGTCGATAACTTTGATGCAGCTTATACAGCCACAAAACACCTGCTCTCATTGGGTCGGCGAAGGATTGCCAATATTACACTGAATCTGGATCTGGCCAACATGAAAGACAGGACCGACGGTTACAAGCAGGCTTTACGCGATGCTTCAATTGAAGTGGATGAGAACCTGGTAAAGGTTTTACCTTTCTCTCATGAAAATAAAGATGTTGCCCTGGCTATTAACGAGCTGCTTGGAAAAAAGGATGACCTTAAAGCTGATGCAATTTTGTTTTCAACCAGTAAAATCGGAATAATGGCGATCGAATGTATATCCTCTTTGGGCCTGAAAATACCTGATGATATAGCTGTGGTAAGTTTTGACAACACCGATGCCTATAAAATTTGTGTTAGTCCTGTAACTGTTATTGGTCAGCCGCTCAAGGAAATTGGAAAAACTGCGATGCAGATCCTGCTGAATGAAATTAAACATCCGGGAGTTAAGGTTAAAACTCAAAAGGTTACCCTTAAAACCGAATTTATTGTGAGGAAATCTTGTGGATCTTAAATTTTTCATATTTTCGCTAAATCGATTTAGTAAAAAATAAAATGTTTATATGTCTGAAAAAAAAATATTAGGTGAAATCTATTTAGGTCTGGATATCGGCGGAACCAAATGTGCTGTTGTAGTAGGAGATGCTTCTTTTTCTATCCTGAAAAAAATTGCATTTGATACCCGGACCGAGCGAGGTTATCAGTCTATTCTGGATGAATTTAAAGTTCATATTCATACCTTATTGGATGAATTTTCAGCTTACCAGTTGAAACGAATTGGCATTAGTTGCGGTGGTCCGCTGGATTCAAAAAAAGGCATGATTTATTCACCGCCGAATTTATCCGGATGGGATAATGTGCCAATAACTAAAATTTTCAGTGATGAATTTGGAGTTGAAACCGCCATTCAGAATGATGCCAATGCATGTGCTTTAGCCGAATGGCTGATGGGTGCCGGAAAAGGAACATCAAATATGATTTTCCTGACTTTCGGAACCGGAATGGGTTCGGGACTGATTTTAAACGGAAAATTGTATGCCGGAACCAATGACCTTGGAGGAGAAGTTGGTCATATCAGGTTGGCTCCTGATGGTCCGGTTGGTTTTGGAAAAGCCGGTTCATTCGAGGGATTTTGCAGTGGCGGCGGAATTGCCCAGCTGGCAAAAAAAATGGTAGCTGAAAAACTGAATGCGGATAAACCGGTTGATTTCTGTCCGTCGTTGGATTTGGTCAGTGAAATCGATGCAAAAATGGTTTTTCTGGCTGCTCAGACCGGCGATCCGGTTGCCAATGAAATTATTGGAATATCTGCAAATTACCTCGGTCAGGGACTTTCTATCCTGATTGATGTTTTGAATCCGGAATGTATTGTCATCGGAAGTATCTATGCGCGCAACGAAATGCTTTTTCAGCCGTTAATTGAAAAAGTTCTGCAACGGGAAGCCATTCCTTCGGCGCTGGAAGTTTGCCGGATAAAACCTGCAGAACTGGGCGAATCGATTGGCGATTTTGCTGCTTTATGCGTAGCCATTTATGAGGATAAATTTTAAATCATTGAAAAGTGGAAAACAACTTTTTTATCGACGAATTAATTGAACGATACCCGCAGTTATTGGCGGTGAAAAATGAAATACAAAAAGCTGGCGATTGCCTGATTGAATGTTATACACAAGAAAAAAAAGTCCTGGTTTGCGGTAATGGCGGAAGTTGTTCCGATTCGGATCACATTGTAGGCGAATTAATGAAAGGATTTGAACATATGCGGCCAATACCACAATCGCTGAAAAATCAATTGGCTGGAATAGACGAAGAACGCGGAAAATACCTGGCCGCAAAACTTCAGCATGGTTTGCCTGCCATTTCCCTGACTGCCCACAGCGGACTGATAACTGCCGTGGCCAATGATACAGATGCCAACCTGATTTTTGCTCAACAGGTTGTTGGTTACGGAACACCGAGAGATGTGTTAATTGCTATCAGCAGCTCCGGAAATTCGCAGAATGTGATTGATGCAATTATTACCGCAAAGGCAAAAGGATTGACAGTAATTGGTTTGACCGGTGAAACCGGCGGAAAAATGAAACCGTTTTGCGACATCCTGATTAATGTTCCCGGAAAGCGTACAGCAATCGTTCAGGAATTGCATTTACCGGTTTACCATTTGCTCTGCGTCATGGTCGAGAATCATTTTTTTGGAAATTACCGCTTTTAATCCCGCTAAAACTTCTAAACATCTAAACCTATCATGAAAAATAAGACTTCAAAGGAAAAGAATCCGATTTCCCGCAGAACCTTTATCAACCGGACTGCAGCAGGAACAGCTTTTATCGCACTTGGTCCGGTAACCAAACTTTTTGCAGATGATTTGCAACAAGTAATTCCCTGGCCCGAATATGCTTCCGGATTTACTGTTCATATGGTCGGACACGGTCACATCGATCCGGTTTGGTTATGGCCATGGTCGGAGGGAGTTGCAGTTGTTTACAGCACATTCCGTTCGGCATTGGATCGTATGAACGAAACCCCTGACTTTAAATTCACCACAAGCTCTGCTCAGTTTTACCAGTGGGTGTCTGAAAACGATCCAGAGATGATGAAACAAATCCGCAAACGCGTTGATGAAGGTCGCTGGAGTATCGTTGGAGGCTGGTGGGTTGAACCCGATGTAAATATTCCCAGCGGCGAAGCTATGGTCAGGCAGGGATTGTACGGTCAGCATACACTGCAGCGTATCCTCGGTCATCGTGCGACCACTGCTTTTAATCCTGATTCGTTTGGTCATACCAGTACTTTGCCTCAAATCATCAAATTGCAGGGGATGGACAATTATGTGTTTATGCGCCCCGGACCGCACGAAAAGACACTTCCGGCAGATTTATTCTGGTGGGAAGGTGTAGATGGAACACGCGTCTTAACTTACCGTATTCCATTCAGTTATGGCGATGGAGGAACAGTCCGTAATCGGCTGATTCAGACACTCGAACGGTTTAAAAATCAACCCATGAAGAGCTACATCCAGTATTTTGGTGCCGGTGATCATGGTGGTGGTCCAACGAAAGAAAATATCCGTTCGATCAAAGAGATTCAGGGAGAAAAAGATGCTCCAAAACTACTTTTCAGTACGCATGATCGATATTTCAAAGAGATTCGGGAAGATAAAAACATAAAACTTTCCGTGGTGAAAGATGATCTTCAGCACCATGCCAGAGGTTGTTATACGGCTGAATCTGCCATCAAAAAAGGCAATCGCCAATCGGAGGCTGCACTGGTTACTGCGGAAAAAATAGCCGCCATCGGCCGAATTTCCTGGGGTGCCAATTATCCAAAAAAGGAATTAACCACAGCCTGGCAACGGGTTCTTTTCCTTCAGTTTCACGATAGTCTGGCCGGAAGTTCTTTGTTTGATCATTCCCAGACTGCTGCTGAAGGCTATGGATATGCGCTCGACATTGCTAATCAAACTTCAGTAATGGCACTTCAGAAACTCGAGCTTCAAATACCTACGGAAGATCCGGATTCGCAATACCTGGTGGTTTTCAATCCACATGCCTGGGAAGTGAAGACCAGCCTGGAATATGATTTAAACTGGGGAACCCAGCACAAAGGTTCGCAGGTTGACGATGAAAAGGGAAATCCACTGCTGCATCAATGGACTGCTGGTTCGAGTGAGGCAGGCAGCCGAAAAAAACTGATCGTACAGACGACTGTTCCACCAATGGGATACCGTCAGATCCGCCTGCACGACGGCGAACAGCTTCTGCCAAAGACTGCTGCAACTGCTGAAGGCAATAAACTTGAGAATGAATTTCTTCGGGTACAAATTTCGGGTTATGGTGCCTTGGGAATTTTCGATAAGGAAACCGGGAAGGAAATCTTTTCAGGAGGTAAAAGTGGTTGCAGGGCGGTGGTCATAAACGACAACAGCGATACTTGGAGCCACGATATTGTGACCTTCGCTGATGAGATCGGATCGTTTGGAAATGCAACATTTAAAGTTCTTGAAAATGGTCCGCTTAGGGCAACTATCCGGGTGAAAACGACCTATGGTGCTTCCATTCTGACCATTGACTGGACACTTTATGCCGGTTCAAGGAATCTGGAAGCCAAAGTCAAACTGGATTGGCACGAACAGCTAAAAATGCTGAAATTTTCATTTCCGGTTGATGTTGAATCACCAGTTTCAACTTATGAAACTCCATACGGGCATATTGTCAGAGAGACCAATGGGGAAGAAAATCCGGGTCAGCGGTGGATTGATGTGACGGGGAAAAGCAAAGGAAATTCGTATGGACTAACTGTGATCAACGACGCAAAATACGGCTACAATGTGCTGGATAATGACATGCGGATTTCAATTGTCCGTTCGGCTCCGTTTGCCCATCATAATCCAAAGGTGCTGGATATGAATGCAGAACATTACTGGATGGACCAGGGAATTCAAACTTTCCGGATGGTACTGGTTCCTCATCAGGATTCGTGGGAAAAGAATAATATTCCAAGGATGACAGAGGAATTCATTGCACCTGCAGCAACAATTTATCAGGGAATCCATGGCGGATCGATTCCAAAATCAGGTTCTTTCCTTTCGGTTGATGTTCAAAATATTGATTTAAACTCCGTTAAACAGTCGGAAGAAGGAGAAGATCTGGTCATTCGTTGTGTCGAAACTTCAGGATTACAAACAAATGCCTCCATCGATTTACAGTTTAATAAACACCAATGGAAAGGCAGTTTCCGGCCATTCGAAATCAAAAGCCTTCGGGTAAATAAGAAATCAGGAGCAATAAAAGAAGTTAATCTTCTGGAAGAGTAAATTTTCAATGTATTAAAATTCAATTAATTAAATAACTAAAAACTAAACTTGTGAATAACTCAAAACTTGAAATGCGGAAGATAATTCCGGTATTCCTTTCCTTTATTGTGATGGGGTTTATAGATATAATCGGAGTCGCAACCGGATATATCAAACAAGACTTTGGATTAACTGACTTTGTTGCTCAGTTTCTGCCTATGATGGTGTTGCTGTGGTTCTTCGTATTGTCAGTTCCAATCGGAATCCTGCAAGATAAATATGGGAAGCGGAATATGCTGAACATAGGGATGGTCATTCAGGCGGTCGGACTTGGACTCCCATTTGTACATTATTCATTCGGAATGATGTTCGCATCTTTCATTCTTCTCGGAATTGGCAATACCGTGATTCAGGTTTCTGCAAATCCTCTGCTTCAGGATGTTTCTCCTTCTGAAAAACTGGCCAGTTACATGAGTACTTCTCAGTTTGTAAAGGCAATCATTTCTTTTTCAGGTCCGATCATTGCCTCTTTCATGGCCTTGCATTTTGGAAACTGGAAACTTGTTTTTGCAATTTATGGGATTACTTCCTTATTGGCAGCATTGTGGTTGTCGATGACACCGATTGTAGAATCTAAACCCGATCGGAAACCGGCATCTTTTGCCTCTTGCTTTGGATTGCTGAAAAACCGCTTTGTTGCTTTCATGGCGCTTTCTATTTTCCTGATTGTCGGTGCAGAAGTTGCTATCAATACCAATATTGCAAATGTTCTGATTGCGAAATATGGATTAACTCTTGACCAGGCTGTGATTGGTATCAGTTGGTTTTTTGCCGGTGAGACCATCTCCCGTTTTCTGGGTGCCATCATACTGAACTGGATCAAACCCCGGGTGTTTCTCTTGCTAACTACTCTTTTGGCCCTTTTGGGTGTGCTGGGTGTATTCCTTGCGCCGAGTAACATGGTTGCATTTGTATCCATCATGGTAATCGGACTGGGTGCCGGAAACCTGTTTCCAATCATCTTCTCGTTGGCTTTGGCCAAAATGCCGGATCGTGCCAATGAGATCTCCGGATTGTTGATTATGGCTGTTTCCGGAGGGGCTTTCATTCCTTTAGCAATGGGTTATGTGAGCACCGTATTCGGACCTATGGCCAGTTTATTTGTCATCGGAGGATGTATGCTTTACCTTCTTTGGGTATCTTTTTATGTGAGGAAGAGCTAAGGAACTGATTCAATGAAGCGATTGAAAAATCTTATCCTGCTTAGTTTATCGTTAGTACAAATAGCTAATGCGCAGACTCGAACTTTACCGAAGTCCGGTTTTGAGCAGCGGATTCATGAAGCTGTATTTGCGGTCCGGCTAATAGATACCCATGAGCATATCATGAGTGAAAAGGAAGCGCTTACCAGTGCTGCTGATTTTAGCTGTCTGTTTACGAATTACCAGCAGTCTGATTTAATATCTTCAGGAGTGGCGCAGGATAAGGTTTACAATTCATTTAAAGGAAAAGATTCAAGCATTGAAGAAAGATGGTCTGTGATAAAAGATGCCTGGGCTAATGTGCGAACTACTGCTTACGGAAGGTCGGTACTTGTTAGTGCAAAAGATCTTTATCGCATTGACGACCTGAATGAGAATACCTACAATGAACTTTCCAAACGCATCAAAGAAGCACACAAGCCGGGATACTACGAAGATGTTCTGAAGAAAAAAGCCAAAATAGATGCCTGTTTCATCATGGAGTACAATACTACAAATCCAAGGGATGTGGTGAACGAAGGGAATTGCAACTTCAGGAGATTTTTTGTGTACGATAAGTACATCAGTTTCTTCGGCTACAATAAAATGAGGACAAGGTTGAGTAATTATGGCAAGGATTTTACTACTCTACCACAATTGGAATTGCTTATCGACAGTGTGTTTGCTCAGGATGTGAAAATTGGAATTCAGGGAGCAAAATTTGGAGTGGCTTACTACCGGACCTTGAAGTTTGATGATGTTTCGCGTGAAACGGCCACTGATGTTTTCCAAAAGATGAAGGCTGATCCGGATCATGTTTTTTCGTTTGAGGAGGCGAAACCGCTTCAGGATTTCATGTTCTTTAAATTACTTAGTCTATGCGATAAATATAAACTGCCGGTTCAGATTCACACCGGATTGCAAACCGGAAGTGGCAACGATATTTCAAATGCTAACCCAACCGGATTGACCAAGGCATTCTTCAAGTTTCCTAACCTGAAATTCTGTCTGCTTCATGCCGGATATCCATACGGTGGAGAGATGGCGGCTCTAGCCAAAAATTTTCCAAACGTGTATATCGACATGGCATGGTCGGCTATTATCTCCCAATCCTATACGCTACGTTACCTTCAGGAATTCATTGAGACCGTTCCTAACAATAAAATTATGGCATATGGTGGAGACAGCCAGACTGTTGAAGGAGCTTATGGTGCATCAATTCTGGCAAGGGAAACCGTTGAACTGGCCTTGACGGGAATGGTTAAAGATGGTTATCTTACCGAAAAAGAAGCTTTGGATGTGATCCGAAAGGTCCTTCGGGAAAATGCGATAAGTATTTATAATCTGAAATTTTAACTATGAAAAAATATTTCTTATTGCTTCTATTTTGGTTCCTTTTTGCAGGATATTCCAATGCTCAGGAAAAGCTTGAATCCATTGGACAGATACCTATTCTGGCATGGTACAGTATTCCGGCAAGTGAAACTACTGTAGCACGTTTTCAGGAGATGAAAGACGCGGGGATAACCCATTCGCTCAGTTTTTATTCCAATTTGGAAGAGGTGCAAAAGGCTTTGGATGTAGCAGCAAAGGTTGGTGTGAAATTGGTGGTTTCCTGTCCTGAACTAAAATCAGATCCGGAGAAAACGGTCAGACGCTTTATGAACCATCCTGCTTTGGCTGGTTATCACCTGATGGATGAGCCCAGTATGCGCCTTTATCCCGAATTGGGAGCATGGGCCGGAAAAATACAAGCTATTGATAACAAACATTTTTGCTATGTGAATCTGTTTCCGAATTTTGCCGACTCAACTCAACTGGGAACAAAAGATTATAAAGTATATGTGAGTGAATATGTCAGGCAAATTCCTGTACAATTCATTTCGTTCGATTACTATCCGGTTCTGAAAGACCGGCTATCCAAAACCTGGTATCAAAATCTGGAACAAATTTCCGAAGAATCCAGAAAGTCAGATAAGCCATTTTGGGCTTTTGCACTCACCACCAATTATGACGACGATCACCTGACACCTCAAACGCTGGCAGCCATGCGGCTTCAGGTGTATAGCGATCTGGCATATGGTGCGCAGGGAATCCAGTATTTTACCTACTGGTCGGCAACTTCGGTTAATGCGCCGTCAGGTGAAGATCAGCGTGGTGCTCCAATTAGTGTGGCCGGTAAGCGAAGCGTGGTTTACGACCGGGTGAAACTCATGAGTCAGGAAATACAAAACCTTTCCGGTGTCTTCCTTGGATCCAAGGTGGTCAGTGTTCGTCATACCGGCCTGGGAAAGATTCCGTTAGGAACTATTCGGCTGACTTCACTTCCCAAAGCGATCAAGGTACTTGATACCAATGGCGCTCCGGCAATTGTTTCAATCCTTGAGAAGGACGAAAATTTATTTTTGGTGGTAGTTAATAAAGACTTTTTAAGCAGCATGAAGTTGACTGTTTTTGGCGACGAATCGGTAAAGAAAGTATTGAAAGACGGAAATGTTGTACCATCCAGCGCCTATGAAAGTTCAATGGAACTGGATGCCGGCGATGTTGCAATTTATATGTTTCCGACTGAAAAGAAATAATTGTAAAAGTATGTGTCCAAAAACTCCTAAAAAGAAATGCCACTAAGTCTCCAAGACACGAAGCATCACAATGTGTTGAATTTAAACAAAGTATTCTTCGTGTAACTTTGGGTCTTTGAGACTTTGTGGCAAAAAAAAGAATTGGTTCAGATAATAATTTTAAAAGAATAGAAATGCTTAATGATCATAAATTCAAGTCGTTAGTCTTTGCTGCAATGGTTAGCATTTCCGGCATGACCGTAAACTCATTTGCTCAAACAAATCCGGCTGATCTGGTAAATCCTTTCCTTGGAACCGATGATCACGGACACACTTTCCCCGGAGCAGCTTTTCCTGGAGGAATGGTTCAATTGGGGCCGGATACCGATATCAGCGGTTGGGACTGGTGTTCAGGTTATCACTACAGTGACAATTCGATCATGGGATTCAGTCATTTACACCGTAGTGGAATGGGTGCCGGCGACTGGGGCGATATTCTCCTGATGCCGACAACCGGAAAACTGAAAATTGAACCGGGAAGAAAGGAAAAACCCGGAACAGGATACCGATCCGTTTTTTCGCATCAGGAAGAACAGGCGTCGCCCGGATATTATTCAGTTATCCTGAAAGATTACGGAATCAGAGCCGAATTAACCGTTTCGGAACGGGCCGGATTTCATAAATATACTTTTCCTAAATCCAATGATTCTCATATCCTGATTGACATGAACCACGGCATTGGAGACCGGTGTACCGATTCTCAGATTCAGGTTGTGAATAACACCGAAATCGTGGGGCATCGCCTTTCAAACGGATTTGTCGATAATCAGAATGTTTATTTCTGTGCCAGATTCAGCAAACCCTTCAGCTCTTTTGGTACCTGGAACAACAAAACAATTTCAGGATTAAGGGAAGCATCAGGTAAACGGGCTGGTGCATTTGTTGATTTTGTCACTGCTGAAAACGAAATTATTCAGGTAAAAGTCGGAATTTCGTACACCAGTATTGAACAGGCACGTCTGAATCTGGACCAGGAAATACCGGACTGGAATTTTGATCAGGTAAAAGCAAATGCTGAAAAGAAATGGAATCAATCACTGAGCAAGATAGAAGTTCAGCTTGATCAGAGCAGCGATGAAGCTTATCGAAAGGATAAACTGGTTACCTTCTATACAGCACTTTATCATTCGCTGCTGTTCCCGGCTACTTTCGGCGATGTGGACGGAAAATACATGGGCCTTGATAATAAGGTTCACACCGCAAACGGTTTTACCTATCGCAGCGATTTTTCGCTTTGGGATACGTTCCGGGCTGAAATGCCTTTGCTGACTTTGATTGAGCCTTCAAGAAACAATGATGCCATAAATACCTGGATTGCCCAGTACGAGCAGGGTGGCTGGATGCCCACACCGCAACAGTTTGGAAACAGCTACACCAACGATATGATCGGCGATCATCCGGTGGTTGCCATTCTGGATGCTTATCAGAAAGGAATCCGGAATTTTGATTTGGCGAAAGCATATGAAGGAGTCAGGAAAAATGCCATGGAAACCCCTCCGGCTGGCTGTCTTTCCGAAGGGCGCCCTGGACTGGAATCATACAAAAAATTAGGATTTGTGCCATACGACCAGATCAGGGAATCGGTATCCAAAACTTTGGAATACGCATTCAACGACTGGTGTGTAGCTCAGCTGGCATTGGCTCTTGGTAAAACTGCCGACTATGAACTATTCATGAATAGGGCAGCGAACTACAAAAATATTATCGATACGAAAACAGGGTTTGCACGCCCTAAGAAAAGCGATGGTTCGTGGCTTTCCCCTTTTGATCCAACATTTGTTGGCCACGGAAAAGACCGTCACTATACAGAGGCCAATGCCTGGCAATACACCTGGTTTGTTCCTCAGGATGTGCAGGGATTGGTTAATCTGGAAGGTGGACGGAAGCGGTTTGTTGAACGACTGGATTCACTTTTTTCGATCAGTTCTGAAGTAAAAAGCACTGTTTCGGATATTACCGGTTTGATCGGGCAATATGCACACGGCAATGAACCCAGCCACCATACAGCTTATCTGTTCAACTATGCAGGTGCTCCATGGAAAACGCAAAATATCGTCCGGACCGTGGTTGACAGTTTATACAGCTCCGGACCAGCCGGATTATGCGGGAATGAGGATATGGGACAAATGTCGGCCTGGTATGTATTAAGTTCAATGGGATTTTACCCGGTTGCTCCGGGCCAAAATGTTTGGACAATCGGAAGTCCGGAATTCAGTAAAGTAGTCATTCATTTGGATAAGTCTTTCAATAAAGCCAGCGAGTTCGTTATCGAAACAAGTAATAATTCTAAGAAGAACAGATACATTCAATCGGCAACGTTAAATGGTAAACCTTTAGTCAAGCCTTGGTTCGATCATTCTGTTATCCAAAACGGAGGTAAAATAATTTTCCGGATGGGCCCTGAACCATATAAAAACTGGGGTAGCAAACCAGAAAATGCTCCTCCATCAATGACGAAATAGTCATTCAGATATGACGCTAATCGAATTAATTCACAATTATTTGCGCCCTGAAAGGGCCGAATAATAATAGCCGGGGGCAAGTGAGGAACGAACGTCGCCCCGGGACAAGAAATTGGCAGGAAAACCGTCCGCGAAAAGCAGTTGAAAAAGGCTTTGCTTTATTTTCGGACGGAACAGAATCGGTCTTGAAAAGTAAATAAGAAATATAATCTAGTTTTTGATTGACCTTTCTGGAATAAGTGGATTTTAAAATCCATATAAAACAAATATTCTGAAAAATTAAAATTCATATTGAAATGAAAAAAGAACAAATCCAAAAAATCCTGAAAGATATAAGCAATGTCAAAATTGCTGTTGTGGGCGATTTTTGCCTGGATGCCTATTGGTTTATCGATGAAGCCATGAGCGAAATCTCGGTGGAAACCAACCAGGCTACACGGCCGGTGGCAACACAGCGTTATTCGCTTGGCGGGGCAGGCAATGTGACCAATAACCTCGCGGCGATGGGGATTGGAGATATCCGTGCTTTTGGCGTGATTGGTACTGATCCGTTTGGTGCCGAAATGGTTCGGGTCATGAAACAAACCGGCATTGAACCAAGGAATCTGCTTATTCAGAAAGAAAACTGGTACACGCATGCCTATGCCAAACCGTACATTGACGACCAGGAGTTGAACCGCGTTGATTTTGGAAATTACAACCGTTTGTCTCAGGAAACGGCCGATCGCTTGATTGCTAACCTGGTTCAGGAAATTCCGGAAGTGGATGTCATCATCATCAACCAGCAGGTTCCTTCAGGAATTCACATCGACTATTTTAAGAAATGTTTGGTGGAGGTTATTGCAAAGTTCCCTGAAAAGACTTTTATCGTTGACAGCCGCAACTTCAACGATTATTATACCGGCGCTATCCGGAAAATGAATGATACCGAAGCTGCCAGATTGTGCGGACTCGATAAAAAGCCGGACGATATTGTGCTTTATTCTGAAATTGTAGCATCCGCTAACGAATTATTCCAGCGTTACCGGAAACCACTTTTTATCACCCGTGGCAGCAAAGGATCGCTGACGATTGACGAAAACGGAATTACTGATATTCCCGGACTGATGATCCTCTCGAAAGTGGATACCGTTGGGGCCGGCGACAGTTACCTGGCCGGAGCAGCGTCTTCACTGGCTGCCGGTTATTCCATGAATATTGCAGCGCAGCTTGGCTCTTTTGTGGCTGGAGTCACGGTGCAGAAATTATTCCAGTGCGGAACTGCAAGTCAGTATGAAATACTCGCGATAGGTGAGGATCCGGATTACATTTTTGGCTCTGAATTGGCTGAAGATATTCGTCATGCCAACTATCTGCCGAATACTGAGATTGAAATTGTGAATAAATGGGAGGAAAAACTTCAGATCAAACATGCCATTTTCGATCACGATGGAACCATTTCTACTCTTCGTGAAGGCTGGGAACTGATCATGGGTCCGATGATGATGAAAGCAATTTTGGGCAACCAATATTTAGAGGCTGATGAAGCATTATACCAGAAAGTTCAGAATAGGGTAAACGAATTCATCGACAAAACGACTGGTATTCAGACCCTGGTACAAATGCAGGGATTAATCGGTTTGATCAGGGAATTTGGATGTGTTCCGGAGGATCAGATACTGGACGAATTTGGTTACAAGCAAATTTACAACGAAGAGTTGCTGGAAATGGTGAAAGTCCGCGAAGCGAAATTTGCCAAAGGCGAGCTCTCGCTGGAAGATTTTACCTTGAAAAACGCGGTTACTTTTCTTCAGAAACTCCATGACGCCGGAATTAAACTCTACCTGGCCAGCGGTACCGACGAGGAGGACGTGAAAAGCGAAGCCCGGGTTTTAGGTTACGATCATTTGTTCGAAGGCCGGATTTACGGTGCTGTTGGTGATGTGACCAAAGAAGCAAAAAAGATTGTTTTGGACCGTATTCTCGATATGATCGGCGATTCTGCTTCAGGAAAAGTAGCCACTTTTGGTGATGGTCCGGTTGAAATGCGCGAAACCAATAAGCGCGGCGGTGTTTCTGTCGGAATTGCCAGCAATGAACTGAGGCGGTACGGCCTGAATGAAAGTAAACGTACCCGGTTGATCAAAGCCGGTGCCGATGTCATCATTCCTGATTTCTCGCAATACCGGCAATTGCTGGATTTGTTGAATATTTAACCCTGGAGAAGTTCGGAGTTTGGAGTGCCTAAAGTTCGGAGTTGAAACCCCGGTACCCTAACCATGTGACATTTTAACAATTTAGCAATTCAACCATTTAACCATTAAAAAATATGCCTTATCCAAAATTAGACCGTGATCAGCTTGATGTCAAGAAATTGAGCGTGCGAAAGAATAAAGTCTATATTGAAAAAGATCAGGTTCCGATTACTCAGAAACCGGCTCATCTTTCTGAACTGGGTCAGCAGCTGATCGAAAAAACAGCGGATCGTATCCGGTTGGCCAGAAACAAAAAGAAATCAGTGATGCTTACCTTTGGTGCCCATACCATAAAAAACGGCATGGCTCCAACCCTGATTGCCTTGATGGAAGAAGGTTGGGTAACTCATCTTTCGACCAACGGCGCCGGAATTATTCACGACTGGGAGTTTTCATTTCAGGGAAAATCGAGCGAAGATGTCCGGGAAAATGTGGAACTCGGGCAGTTTGGAATCTGGGACAGTACCGGTTTCTATATCAATCTGGCGCTGATTGTTGGTGCTTACGAAGGATTAGGATATGGAGAGTCGGTCGGAAAAATGATTTCGCTGGAAGGTCTGCAAATTCCTGAACTTTCAGGATTGCAGCTTGAAGCCATTCAAAATATTAAAACAAATCCTGAACTTGCAGCTGCAGCAATTGATCTGGCCGGAGTGATTCAGAAATTCAAGTTGCAGGCTGGTTTTATGAGCATTCCTCATCCCTTCAAGAAATATTCGGTTCAGGCAAGTGCTTACGAGTTGGGAATTCCGTTTACTGGTCATCCAATGTTTGGCCATGATATCATTTACAATCATCCGATGAACCATGGAGCTGCCATTGGCCGGGTAGCACAGAATGATTTCCTGAGTTTCGCCAAAAGTGTCAGCAATCTCGACTTTGGAGTGTATATGTCGATTGGCTCGGCAGTCATGTCGCCCATGATTTTTGAAAAAGCCCTGTCGATGTCTCAAAATCTGATCATTCAGAAAGGCGGTCATATTGATAATCATTATATGCTGATTGTCGATCTGGCTAAATCAGACTGGGATTGGAACACGAATGGCGAGCCACCGATGGATAATCCGGCCTATTACCTGCGATATTGCAAGACGTTTAACCGGATGGGCGGCGAAATGCACTATCTTACAGCCGATAACCGAGACTTCTTGCTGGCTATCTATCAGGAATTGGCTGGGAAATGATATTTTTAATTTAAACAAATAAGTTATTGAAGAATTTTCTAAACAGAACTATCCAAGAATTCAGAGACCCTGAAACCCAGCCTGCCGGCTGGCAGGAAGTTCAGGGTGACTTGTTCAAGATGGTCCACCAATGCACGGAGCGTCATGCTGAACTTGTTTCAGCATCTACAACTTGGTTTACTGATGAGAACTGGAAAAATAATAAATTCGAAAAGTAATACCTAACTTACAGAATATGAATAAAAATAACCTTGCAATTTTAAAAACCGAGGCCGAAATCCATTTGGTTAATGAGCTTTTGCCATTCTGGACCACCCGGATGATTGACAAAATCAACGGTGGTTTTATCACCCATTTCGATAAAGATGGAAATGATACGGGTGAAGATGAAAAGTCGCTGATTGCCCAAACCCGCTGCCTTTACACCATTTCCTCAGCTCATCGTGCCGGATATGGCGACGGAAAATATGCAGCAATGGCCAAACATGGCGCTGATTTTCTGATCGACAAAATGTGGGACAAGGAATTCGGTGGCTTTTACTGGATGATGGACCGGAAAGGAAATGTAAAAATCGATCAGAAGATCATTTACGGACATAGTTTTGCTATCTATTCGCTGAGTGAATATACTCTGGCAACCGGCGATCAGCGTGGAATCGAATATGCTGAAAAGGTTTTTGATCTGCTTCAAAAATACTGTGCAGATACCATGTATGGCGGCTACTGGGAAATGTTTCAACGCGATTGGACTCTCTGCGGACCTGGCAGCCAGGGAGGCGACCGGAAAACACTGGATGTTCACATGCACCTGATGGAAGCCTACACCACGCTTTACGAGGCAACAGGTAAAGATGTCCATCGCCGGAAATTGCTGGAAGACATCGATTTGCTCATCAATCGCATCATTCATCCGGTTTACAAAACAGGTATTCCACAGTTTTTTAAGGATTGGACGGTTGCTCCGCAAATCAAGTTTGACATCATCTGGGGCTGGGATCGTTTTTCGGAGGAAGGACAGAAAGGCAATGCGACCGATAACACCTGTTACGGGCACAATGCTGAATTTGCCTGGTTGTTGATTCATGCGCTGCATATCCTGAAAATCGATCCGATGAACTATTCGGATTTATTCCGGATTATTTTCGAACACACGGTAAATAATGGAATTGATTGGGAATTTGGCGGTGTGTTTGTGGAAGGTCCTCATTCCGGTGGTGTTTATGACAAGGAAAAGGAATTCTGGCAACAGGCTGAAGTCCTGATTGGACTGCTTGATGGAGTCATTCTGTTTGGTGACGAAAAATACATGACTGCTTACGAAAATGTCCATCGGTTTGTACTCGACAAAGTGGTGAATAAGGGAGTCGGGGAGTGGTATCCACTGCTTTCGCGCAAAGGTGAACCCATCTGGACACACATGGGGCATTCCTGGAAGATCAATTATCATACGGTCCGGGCAATGATTCAAAGTATTCAGCGAATAGATATTTTGGCTAAACTTGAATAAAACTAAATTCACAGGGTCACAGGGTTCCGTTTCACTCTACCCTGTGCTGTTACAGGTCGTCCCTACAGGACTATTTTAGGGGCAAAGCCCCGAAATGTATAAGCATAGGACGGAATGAAATGGAGTCCTATGAATTATTATCCACAGGGTTCCGTTTCACTCTACCCGGTGCTATTACAAGTTGTCCCTTCAGGACTAAAAGGTGCAACGCACCGAAATGTAAAAGCATAGGATGAAGTGAAACGAAATCCTATGTTGCTTGAAAAAATGATTAAAACTAACTAACATACAATGAGTTTATCTCTAACTTTTCTGGACTGGATTGTTCTGACCGTAGTCATGGGTGGAAGCCTTTCATTTGGATTATACATGGCCTGGCTCAAAAAGGCTGGCCATAGCAGTGTCAATTTCTTTCTGGGTGGAAGATCAATCAAATGGCCAATTGTCGGTGCTTCGCTTTTTGCAACAAACATTGGTGCTGAGCATTTGGTTGGATTATCCGGAGATTCCTATCGTTACGGACTTTCAGCCGGTTCAGTTGAATTGACCTGTGCCATAACCCTTGGTTTTGCATGCGCCATACTGTTCCCGCATTACATGAAAAATAAGATTTACACTATTCCTGAATTTCTGGAAATACGGTATAACCGGCGTGCCCGGACATTTTTTTCAGGATTGATGCTGATTATTAGCGTCATGACGAAACTTGCTTTTACCTTGTTCGCCGGTGCTCTGGTTTTGAATAGTATTCTGGGTTGGAACGTGATGACCACAGTTTTTATCATCGGAATGGCAGTGGCAATATTCACCATTATTGGCGGATTTACTGCAGTAGCTTATTCCGATGCGATTCAGGTCATCATCATGATTGGTGGTTCAGCTATCATGTTATTTATTGGACTGGATAAAGTGGGTGGTTGGGACGGTCTGATGACCAAAGTTCCTGAAATGATGAAAATTGGCAAACCTTATGACGATCCGGTTTATCCATTCTGGGGAATTCTGGCTACCGCTTTTTACGCCGGAATATTTTACTGGGGAATTGATCAGGTCAATGTTCAGCGCACTCTTGCTGCACCCGATTTGAAGAATGCACGCTGGGGTTCGATGTTTGCGGTTTTACTGAAACTTACGCCGATATTTATTTTCGCATTGCCGGGTGTAATTGCGTTTGCTTTGTTTCCAAACGAATTGCAGGGTGATGAAACCAAACAAACTTTTGTCCTTCTGCTGAATAAACTTTTGCCCAGTGGCTTACGCGGATTGTTGCTGGCCTCATTAATGGCCGCCCTCGTAACTTCATTGATTGCGGTTCTAAACTCCGTTTCAACACTCGTTGTTCGCGACTTTGTGGTGGAGTTTCGTCCGGATATTCCTGAAAAGAAACAGGTGAAACTGGGCCGGTACATTATTCTGCTCGTAACTTTCCTCGGAATAGGCGCGGCCTATCTCGTTTATAAGAACGAGGAAGGATTGTACAAATACCTGCAAACCATCACGGCATATCTGGTGATTCCGGTTTTTCCGGCCATCTTCTTCGGCATTGTCAGTAAAAAGGTCACTCTGAAAGGCGCTGCCGTCTCTGTTCTGGTAGGAATTGCACTGGCTACCATTTTTGTAATCGATCAATTATTAGGGCCAAATGCAGGTAAGGAATTATTCCCGTTCCTGCATCATCCGTTGACACTGAACTTCGGTTACCGCGGACTATGGGCCGAAATACTGATCACAGGTATTCTATTTGCAGTTTCAGCATTTACTGTAAAAACTGCTCCTGAAAAGTTGGCTCAAACAACCATTAATTTTGAGAAACGAATTACCAAATTTGAAGGAATTACAGATTGGCGCCTGCACCTGGGAATACTTTCGTTGATTACCCTGGCGCTGTATATCTGGTTGTATTAATTTCATTTACTATGAGAACAGTAAAATCACTAAGTCCTGTCACCCTGAACTTGTTTCAGTGTCTCATAATTAAGGGATGCTGAAACAAGTTCAGCATGACGTTGCGTTTTTGTTTGATGAAATGACAATAGATTCTTAAACAAATACAAACTATAAATCATGAAAAAACTATCGTTTATTTTTATCGTTCTGATACTTATTGGCCTTTCAGAAACAAGTCAGGCAAAATCGAAATGGACCTCTCTGTTCAATGGTAAGGATCTGGCAGGATGGACTGTTCACGGGAAAGCTACCTGGTCGGTTCAGGATGGCGTTCTGGTTGGGATTGGTGGAATGGGGCACATTTATACCGATGCCACTTGTTCCGATTTTGAATTGAAAGGAACTTTCCGAATTTCTTCTGATCCTGGTTCAAAAAGCAACAGCGGCGTTTATTTCCGGGCCAATCCACCGGCTGACAATATCGATGGTTTTCCACGTGGTTACGAAGCCCAGATTTGTCACAATCAGGATGCCTATACCGGCTGGCTTTGGAAACCCGGAAAACCCACGGGAAAAGCTACAGAACTGCTAACTAAAGATGGTGAATGGTTTGATTACCGGATTAAAATGGTTGGCAATCATATACAGTTCTGGATTAACGACAAACCAGTGATGAGTTACGACGATACCGAATATAAATCGGGTCATTTTGCCATTCAGGGGCATAATCCGGGGATGAAGATCGAAGTTAAAGATTTGTATTATCAGAATCTGGATAAGTAATTTTATTTGCGAAGATAGTTCCTGTAAAATCTTAACGTCTATGATATAATCCAATTTCATGATCCTTGTAAGTGAAATATTCACTTACAGAGAATCACAGATGAAAATTTTTCTCTTTTAAAATTCCAAAGAGAGAAAAATCTATATGCACAGTACGTAAAAATATTCGCAATTATTTTTCAGTAACCTCGTAATTTTCTGAATCTTCGGCTACCTGATTGAATTTTGGAGTTTCTGGTGAGGTAAATTCTGTATTTTCGGCAGGTTTAATATCAATTAGCGATTTAAAATCGATGATCGGTGCTTTCCCAACAGCCAAAGCAAGTTCGATCAGTTTTTTTAGTGTGTAGTTAAACTCTCCCTTCATTATTTGCGATACATACCCTTTTGATACACCGAGTTGTTCAGCAAACTGATTTTGTGTCAAGTTATTATCTTTTAAATAGGAAGTGACCTGGCGGAAGATCTGATTTTGAATGGTTTCCAGCCAGTACTCTGGTCTGTTAGCTAATTCTTCACGTTTAAGCATTGTGTTTTATTTTAACGATTGAAAAAGTCCTTCTTTATACGGCGAAAACGGTTAATATCTTTCTGTTGAGATGTCTTTTTCCCACCACAAACAATTATCCTTCCGGTTTTATCTTCGTGGAACATGTAAACGCGCAAATGCCTGGTTTTTATTTCGTATTCCTTTATCAATTCCTTCTTTGGCGTGATATTCCTGAATTTCTCCTTTGGCAACAATTTACCATCAGAAATTTCATGTAACCGGGTTTGAATCGTAACTAATTCAGAAGAATACGAACCTTCAGTCTCAATTTGTCTTTCAAACTCATCATATTCGCATCGTTCGTTCACCACTAACTTGAATATTTTGAGCCGACCGGTAAATTCTTCAAGGTAATGTAGTGCAAATGTAATCATTTAAGTTTAGTTATAACTATACATTTCAATTTTTAATACTATTTTGAAAGCTAAAGTTACATAAAAGGTTCAATTTTTCGTCAATAAAATTGGATTTGCCACCCACTCTGACCATGGCTTTACCATTATAAATACTTAAGGAACAGGGAATTTTCATGGATTGCTCCAAGCCATTAAACTTAAGTATCCTATTGTTTCAGCCTTTCAGCACTATTTGGTGGGGGCTATGTTTAAGATAAATAATTTTAACTCAATTTTCAATTGTATCGTTTTTTGATCGGGAATTTGGTTAAAAAACGATGCAATTTGAATAAAATAGGCGAAGTCGAAGTTTTAAAGTTTCGGTTTCTTTGTTTAGGTGACCAATGAACCTGAGAATGAGAAACTATCCAGCCATCTTTTTATCACTATCTGTTATTTTTTCGGCTTTGGCTGGATGTAACGATAAAACTTCGACTTCTGTCTTTTTCAATGTGAAAGGTCAAACGGTTTATCAGGATTTGCCTTATCTCCAGGAATACAGTATCCGCTATTATCTGTCCGAAAATCGGCACAATTTTAAACTTTCTGCCATTTCATCCAATCGTGACGGGCAAATCCGGATTTTGTCCGATCAGGGAATTGTTGTTCCCGAAAATGGAAGTCTTTTCTTTTTCGGAAAATTCATTCCAGACATTTCCTATACACCGCTTCTATCAAAGAAAATCAAAGCAATTTCCACTTACCGAAATCAGACTGTATATCTCGATGATCATCAGATATTCAGCAATGCATGGGCTGGTAAAATCCAAATTGATCATGGATTGCCCAATGCTTCTGTTTTTGCTGCTGGAAATGATTTTCATTTCCTGGTCTCTGATGGTGAAAAGTTGATCTATCTGGATCTTGCAGGGAATAAACTTTGGACAGGTACTTTTAAAGGTCTCCGGCAAATTCGTTTTCAGGAAAGCAAGAACAGATTTATTCTCGTTGCTGATGATTGTGTTGCTGAATTTACCCAGGAAAATCAGGTCAGAGTACTTTACAAAGGTTCAGGAATTACCTGTGCTTCACCGGTAAGTAAGGGAGACGACGTTGCTGTTGGAACTACTTCCGGATATTTGTTTTTGTCTAATCGGAAATTGATTTCAAAAGTTCCATGTCCTGAAATTTCGGATGTCAAAGAGATTGACGGTCAACTTTGGTTTGGTTCTGCAAGAGGTGCATTCCGGCTGAATGAAGATGGAAAATACAGTTATTTCGCCGGAGAACGCTGGCTGCCTGGGAATAAGGTCATTTCGATTGAAGCTGGTCCCGACAAGAGCGTTCTGATTCTAACCTACAAAGGCCTGGGTCAAATTAATTTTCAGGAAATGACTTTGGAAGACAAGGCCCTTTTTTACGAAAAACAGGTCAGGGAAAAGAACATCCGGTATGGATTAAATTGCAGTTCGGTCAGGTTTTCCGAAGGATATTCCTCCGCGCAGCTGGCCAATCAGCCCAGCGATAATCTTTGGACCGGAATGTATCTGGCTGGTCAGCTTTTCAGGTATAAGGTGACTGGTTCGGAAGAAGCAAAAGAGAATGCCTTCGAAGCTTTTGAGGCGATGGAGAGGCTATTTACAGTGACCAATATTCCCGGACTATTTGCCCGAAGTTTTGAACGTGATTATAAAGTTGAAAACTCGAAAGAAGAAGGGTGGGAGCGGAAAGAACTTTTGTCGGGAAGTCCGGCAAATTTATGGCTTCCGGCCGCTGATCATCCCAATTGGACCTGGCGCTCAACGGCCAGCAGCGACCAAACCGTGGGCCAGATTTTTGCCCTCACTGCAATTTTGGAACTTTCGGACGATGTGCAATGGAAGGCACGTGCCCTGAAATGTCTGGATGATTTGATGGGATATATTGTAAAAAACGACCTCTATATTATTGATGTGGATGGCCAGCCAACAATGTGGGGAAAATGGAATCCTGACTATGTCAATAAGTTCCCGGTGAATGTGGGTGACCGGAAGATAACTTCATCAAACATCATTGCCTTTCTGCAAACCGCTTACCATTTTACCGGAAAGGAAATCTACCGGAATAAAGCGAATGAGCTGATGGAAAAATTTGGCTATCTGGATAACCTCACGCGGCCTTTTTCACAGATTGGTCCATCCGAAGCCGACGAGTTGAGCAAAGTCCTTTCTGAAGAATGGAACCATTCGGATGATGAAATGTATTTTCTGGCATACTGGGGATTGTATCCGTATGCTATGAACGACGATTTAAAACCAAAATATCAGAAAGCAATTCAGGATCACTGGGAAATTGAACGTCCGGAGAAAAATGCGCTTTGGAATTTTACCTATGCTATGACCGGAGCAAAAGAGTTTGATCTTGAACAATCAGTTGGGTTCCTGAAAACTTATCCTTTGGATCTCCGGAATTGGGGAATGAACAATTCACAGCGGAAAGATATCGAGCTGATTCCGAAAAATTTCAGGGGACAAACCACCAAAGAATTGCTTCCATTGGGCGAAATTCCGCTCTACCGACACAATGGTCAGATTTTTACACTTGATTCATCCGGAGATGGAAAATCGCTGATCAGTGCCGGCGATACCTGGCTTTTACCATACTGGATGGGGCGGTATTTGGGGGTGATCAGTGCTCCTGTGAAAAACGAAATCAAAAAATAATAAAAAACAGGAAAATGAAGAAGTCAATTTTAGCACTTTTTGCATTCGTTTTAATTGGCAACCTGTCAAATGCCCAGGAGAAATATGCCATTGGCATGTTTCATTTCAACTTACAATATGTTGCAGGCGATTACAAAATCGAAAACCGGATTATTAAGGAATCTGTTTTTCCGGTTTTGCAGTTTTTTGAAAAGAATCCGCAGTACAAATCTGATATTGAAATTCAGGGATATGCCATCGAAGTTTTTGCGGAAGAGCATCCTGAAGTGCTGGCTCTCCTGAAAAAACTGGTCAACCGTGGCCAGATTGAACTGGTCATTGCACACTATTCCGATCAGTTTTTTATCGGATATCCGGCCCTCGACCTGCAAAAATCTATCGAAATATGTGATCAGATTCTGGCAAAGAACGGAATGAAACGATCGCGGGTCTTTTTTGGACAGGAAATTCAGTGGACACCGGCATATGCCAGCGTTCTGAAAGGCAAGTACGATTTGATTGCCACCAGTTCCGACCCGCACAGCTGGTATCGCGAGAAGACTTTGCCGTTGGTGAATATTCGTTATGGAAATGATCAGATTTTGGGACTGATTGACAGCGAAAAAGAACTGCCCGGACTGACCTGGGATTATGCATTCCTCGACGATGGCGAGGTTTTCAACTCGCTCGATTACAACAGTAATTTCTACCGTGTTCCGGCTCAGGAAAAGGAAAGCATTGACCGGTTCAAAAAATTGGAAAAAGAAGGATACCAGTTTGTGACTATGACTGAACTGGCCAATAAAATTAAAAACCTGAAAGGATATCAGATTCCGGACTATCCGTTTGTTCCGGAAGGAACCTGGAACATGTCGGTTTGCGGTCCTTTCATGTGGATGGGCAGGCAGCGGACTGGTATTGAGACCGATGGAATCACCCGGGCATTGTCGTTTCGGTTACGCAGTGTGGTTCTGTTGGCAGAACGCCTGATTGAATTTGCGGCTTCCAAAGGTGCTGATGTGACTGAACTCCGGAAAATGCTTGAACAGGCCTGGAGGCATTTATTGCTTTCGGAAGTTTCCGACTCAAGCGGATGGTCGCCTTGGCTGGTTGAAGTGCAATATACTGCTACCGAAGTGGCCAATGCCAATAAAATTCTTGCAGAGATTATGGACAAAATGAAAAGTGTTTTGCCACTGGATGATAAAAATTATCGGGTCGATACGAAAAGCGGAAAGGTTGAAGCGATGGACTCACCAAAATCAAAAACCGGCGTTGTAAGTTTCCTTCCGGTTCCTTTTGCCGTGTTGTCCGAAAAAGCGGTGAGCAGTGTGATGAAAATCAACGAAAACCTCTACCGTTTGGAAATCAAATGCGAACGACCTGCCGATGGCGCTGTGGAAATTGTATTCGATACGCCGGCCAAAGGCCTTTATTACTCTGCAGGTGCAGGCGAGGAAATTGCTGTTGAAATCCCCAGTGACTTGAAGCATGATCCTGCATTTACCTTATCCAACGGATTTATTTATCTGGGTATTGGTTACAGTCTGGTTAAAGATTGTTCGGTAGAACATCTGGCGGCAACCTGGAAAATGAAAGAACAAAAGTTAGTTTTCAGGGAAGAACTGAATCCTGAAAACATGGAAATGAACATGCGTTTTTACCTGGTCAAAGGCGATTTCAGCAAGGGGCTTGAACTCGGGAATCAACTAAATACCTGGCCTTGCTTCAGAATAAATATCTCAAACAATAAACTGAATTACGAAAAAATAATGCCTGAATCTATGTAATATTACCCCTATGAAACGATTATATTCCATACTTTCAGCATTCCTTCTGATTGCTCTGTTGGCCTTTAGCTCAGGAAACAAGTTTGATAAGATACTCAAAGAATTTCACCGCTCAAACTCCAAATATATTTTGGTGGCAGCGCATCGTTCAGGCCATAACGGTCATCCGGAAAACTCACTTTCCGCCTTGAAACATGCTATTGAAATTGGTGCCGATATTGCTGAAACCGATGTAAAAGTGACCAAAGACAGCGTGGTTGTTCTGATGCATGACGGAAAGATTGACCGGACAACTAACGGCACAGGCAATCCTGAAAACTACACTCTGGCTCAGTTGAAGAAATTCAGGCTTAAAATGCCCGACGGAACGCTCACCCACGAAGCCATTCCGACCTTCGAAGATTTTCTGAAGCTCGCCAAAAACCACATTATGGTAGATATTGACATTAAAACCAGATGCCTGAAACCAGTTGTCGATGTGGTACAAAAAACTGAAACCCAATCGCAGGTTTTTTACTTCGATAATGATTACGATGCCCTGAAAAAAGTGAAGTCGCTCCGACCATTCTGCCATGTTTATGCCGCGTGCATATTCATACCAAATGGCCGATTCGGCGCTGAAAATTTTCAACCCTGAAATCGTGCATATTGATGAGTCGTTTTATACACCGGAATTAATTCAGCTGATCAGTAATAAAAA
>CAILJH010000222.1 GCA_903834475.1 uncultured Prolixibacteraceae bacterium
AAACCAACAGATTACCTTCAACAGGACATTGAAACCATTTCAATGCTTGCCGAACTGGCCTGGGATGTCTCCGAAATGAAAAAGGTAGAAGAAGCTTTGAAAGAAAGCGAAACCCGTTTGCGAGACCTCAATGTCACCAAGGATAAATTTTTCTCCATCATTGCTCACGACCTGAGAAGCCCGTTTAACGGCATTTTAGGTTTTAGTACCATATTGGTTGATCAGATTCAGGCAAAAAACTATGAAGGGATTGACGAATACGCCCGGATTGTTCAGAGCTCAGCTCAGCGTGCCTTGTCATTACTTATGAATTTATTGGAATGGTCGCGTTCGCAAACAGGCCTGGTGAAGTTTTCTGCTGAGTATGTTGAAATTGGCATCCTGATAGACGAAGTTGTAAATTTATTTGTTGACATGGCCAAACAAAAGTCCATTGAACTGACGATAGAATTATCTTCAAAAGTTATTGTTTTTGGCGATAAATACATGATCAGTACGATCATGAGAAACCTGGTTTCGAATGCCCTTAAATTTACCAATCCGGGAGGAAAGATTGTTGTTTCTGCTGAACGGAAACCGGACGAAATCCTGTTTTCGGTTGCGGACAATGGGGTTGGAATGAAGGAAAGTGCGCTGGAGAAGATGTTTCGCATTGATGTTGGTTCTTCGACCAAGGGAACAAACAATGAAGGCGGAACAGGCCTGGGGCTGATTCTGTGCAAGGAATTTGTCGAAAAACACGGGGGCAAAATCTGGGCCGAAAGCGAAATCGGAAAAGGCAGTACATTCTTCTTTTCAATACCATCGAAGCAGATGATTTGAGGGCAAATGACAGGAAAAATCACTGCATAACGACAATCTGTAATGACGCAAATTTGATGTAGAGACGCACGGCCGTGCGTCTCTACAAAATGACCAGCATTGCAGACAACTACCATGCACCATGAACAGACGCTCGCCCGTGCGTTTCTAACAAATGCCCTGCCTCACCGTCAGCTAAAATGTACCCACAAATTTGTTGCTTTTGGATCTATGTCGTTTGACTAATTCGGTTCTTACGACCATGTTTTCCCGAAACTAAAAAAAAGGAAATTTACATCAAATCGGATAAACCCTAATACGATGGTCAAAAAAACCTTATTTTAAGAAAAGAACCTCAGTAGAAAGCATATTACCACATGGATCAAACCTTATTCTCTTCCTGTGTGTAAGTAGTTAATAAGGTTTTGGGCTGTGTGTTCGGATTTTCTACTGAGGTAGCCTATTTTAATAAGGTTTTAAATAAAGAAGATCAATGTTATTTGGATACGGGAGTCGAAGAAGATTTGAATACACTGCCGCTGTTGGCAGGACACTATTACGAAGCTTTCCGAAATTCTGACTGGTAAATTCCCAAAAAAAAACCTCCGATATTTCAGTTGAACTATCGGAGGTTTTGGATAATATATTCGTTTGTTTATTTGTCGAACAAGTTGCTCCAGTGTTTGGGTTCGCGGTGTTTCCAGGTTCCTTTGTGGTACACATAACTAACGATTAACGGAAGCACAGAAGTGGCTTCAGCATAAACCATTTGTTCGTCGGTCACCTGAACTTTTCCCCATGAACTGGCTTCTTTCAGGGTTGAAGATGAACAGCCCCCATCACGAACATCTGCTACCGTTATCTGGACAGCATATTGATGCATCGGAACTTCCTTTCCCAAAATTTCAGCACAAACTACGGTGTCCTGTGCAAAGTTTTTTGGAACCCCACCGCCAATCATGAACAATCCGGTTACTCCGGCAGCCATCTTGATTTTGGTCAGTTCCAGAAAGTCGGCGACAGAGTCGATCGAAACATGTTTTTCAGGATTTTCCCACTGATGTTTGGCCAATCCAAAACCTGCGCTCGAATCTGAAAATGCAGGACAAAAAATGGGAACCTTATTTTCGTAACAAACCTGAATCAGGCTGTCTTTTTTGACTGAATTCACAGTTAGCCATTTTCCAATTTCCTTAATGAATTCACGGGAAGAATATGGTCTCTTTTCGAGGGTATCCGTAATTTCCTGGATGGTACTGTCGCAATTTTGCAACTCTTCTTCATCGATAAATGTATCGTAGATCCGGTCGATGTACAGGTCGCGCAAAATTCCGTCATTAATTTCGGTTGATCCGCGATAATGTTTGTGGCCAAGTGCCTCGAAAAAATCCATGTCTATAATTGACGCTCCAGTGGCGACAATTGCATCAATCATGTTGCTTTTAACCATATCGACATATAGCTGCATGCAACCCGCGGCACTGGTACTTCCGGCGAGGGTCAGAATGTTTGTACATTCTGTATGGTTCACCATTTTCAGCAAGATATCG
>CAILJH010000223.1 GCA_903834475.1 uncultured Prolixibacteraceae bacterium
GGTAGTAGAAAACACATCGATTCCTGGTTCGCCTGATTACATTGAAAAAATTATTGAGACGGAGGGAATACAGTCATTCATCAACGTGGCACTGGTATCAGAAATGGAAATGTACGGCGTATTGAATGCAGGTTGGGAAAATCCCCGGACTTTTTCAGCCGAAGAAATTGAAATCGTAGTCGAAGTGGCAAACCAAATCACCATTGCCATTGAAAAGGCCCGCCTACTGAAAGAAACAAAGCGCTATGCTACTGAATTGGAAGACCGGGTTAGCGAACGAACAGCTCTTCTTGAATCTTCAAACAAGGAACTTGAAGCATTTTCTTATTCAGTATCACACGATTTGCGTGCCCCGCTTCGGCATATTAACGGATTTGTTGATTTGCTGAACGCGAAATACAAGGATATGCTTCCCGAAAAAGGGAGACATTACCTGTTTACCATTTCTGATTCTACCAAACAAATGGGCGCCCTGATCGACGACCTGCTCCAATTTTCAAAAACAGGCAGGCAGGAAATGCATCTGAAAAGCATTGACATGAATGTGATGTTTCAGGAAGTGCTTGACAAAATTAAAAAAGACATTTCAGGCCGGAACATACAATGGGCCAATTCGTCCTTGCCGAATATCTATGGCGATTTCAACCTGCTGCAACTGGTTTGGATCAATTTGTTGAGTAATGCTGTGAAGTTTACCGGATTGAAAGAAAAAGCCGTCATAGAAACCGGATATACTGAAGCAAACAACGAATTTGTATTTTTCGTACGCGATAATGGAGCCGGTTTTGATATGCAATACGCCCATAAATTATTTGGTGTATTTCAACGCTTGCATTCGTCCGATGAATTTGAAGGAACTGGTATTGGGCTGGCCAATGTACGCCGCATTGTTGCAAAACATGGCGGTCGCACCTGGGCCGAAGCTGAACCCGATAAAGGAGCGACATTTTATTTTTCGTTACCCAAGTCAGGAGTAGAAGTAAATCGGCAAAAAGGTGATACCTTAGGGAATGATTTAATTAATGGGTAATGATTAATGATTAATTATCAATGACTATTGACTAATATTTAATCCGATGATGAAACTTAGAACAATCCTGTTAGTTGAAGACAATCCAAAAGATGTGGAACTTACACTCGAAGCGCTGGCAGAAAACAGCCTTGCCAATCAGGTTGTAACGGTTAAAGATGGTGTTGAGGCCATGCAGTATCTTCGGTACGAAGGGCAATTCAAAATACGGAAGCAGGGAAGTCCGGCAGTCATTTTATTGGATATAAAAATGCCCCGTATGGATGGTATCGAAGTACTTCAGGCTATCCGAAGTGACGAAAAGCTGAAGGCTATTCCGGTAGTCATGTTGACCTCATCACGCGAAGAACCTGATTTAGTGAAGTGTTATGAGCTTGGCGTGAATGCTTACGTGGTAAAACCTGTAAATTTCAAAGATTTTATGGATGCAGTTAAACAAATTGGTGTGTTTTGGGCTTTAATAAACGAATTACCCCAGGAAAAATAACTACTTATGGAAAACCAAATTTACCAGGGAATAAAATTATACGCCTTATCACTTGAGGATTCTGTCCGCGACTATGAGATCATCTGCGAACTCCTGATCGCTGCGGGATATGATCTGGATATCTCCCGGGTTGAAAAGGAAAAAGATTTTGAATCCTTGCTGCAAAAAAATCCATACGATATTATCATTTCAGATTTCAAATTACCCGGATTCGATGCTTTTGGCGCCTTGCGCATGGCCCGAAAGATATGTCCGGATGTTCCTTTTATATGCGTTTCGGGTTCTATTGGTGACGAACTGGCCGTTGAACTTCTGAAAAAAGGTGCAGTGGATTATATCCTGAAGGACCGCATGGAAAAACTGCCATCTGCTGTGCAAAGGGCCATTGAGGAAGCCAATGAAAAAAATAACCGGGAAAAGGCTGAGAAAGCATTGAAGGAAAGCGAGGAACGACTCCGGGACATCATTTTCAGCTCGGCAGACTGGGTTTGGGAAGTGGATGAAAATGGCAGATATACCTACAGTTCTGAAAGAAATATGGATTTGTTCGATGTTTCAGCCGACGGAATGATTGGAAAAACACCTTTCGACTTTATGCCAGCCGATGAAGCTGAACGAGTGGGCGCCATCTTTTCGGAAATTGTGGCCAATAAAAAGCCCATCAAAGATCTGGAAAACTGGAATATTGGGAAAAATGGAGAGCTCATATGTCTGCTTACGAACGGATTACCCATTATTGACCAGGAAGGCCAGCTAAAAGGATATCGGGGTATCGATAAAAACATTACCGAACGAAAACTTGCCGAACAGGAATTGATAAAAGCCAAAGAAAATGCTGAAGCCAGCGACCGGCTTAAAACTTCGTTCATGAATAATATTTCGCACGAAATCCGCACTCCACTGAATGGTATATTAGGTTTTGGGAAAATATTAATGGAGCCTGATTTTACCGCAGAAGAAAAAGAAGAATATTTCAAAATATTCAACAATAGCAGCGTCAGGCTTCTGAATACGATCAACAACATCATGGACATTTCGCTGCTCAATTCAGGCAATCAGACGGTTGACCTCAAAGAATTCCAGCTCTACAACCTGATTAAAAATGTTTATGGGAAATTCAAAATTTCGTGTGAGGAAAAGAATCTGGACTTATCCATCGAAAAAGGAAATATTGAAAATGGGATCCGCATATGCACCGATGAAAACCTGATCAATAAAATTCTTTCCAATCTTATTGATAATGCTATTAAATTTACCACAAGCGGAGGCATCGCAATCGGTTATGAAATAAAGGAAAATGAACTTCGTGTATTCGTAAAAGATTCAGGAATAGGAATTTCCGCAGAGAATAGAAATCAGATATTTGACAACTTTATGCAGGAAGACAATACCTTCACCCGCAAATATCAGGGTA
>CAILJH010000224.1 GCA_903834475.1 uncultured Prolixibacteraceae bacterium
CGATGCTGAAGCCTTTTTCGCTGTAAAATATCAGAAATAAAAGCGCAGCTGTTTCGATAAACAATTTGTCAACAATGAATAAATGTCCATCAGATGCATTCATCAAAGGATTGCCAAATGGTGGATAGGCAAAATAATACATTGTCAGCAACAATGCTCCTGCCATTGAAGCAAACCGATTGAAAAAGCCGATGAAAAGCGCCAGCCCGATCAGCAATAATCCGTACATATTCAGGATATCGGTAATCCTCAGAATAGAGGGCGAACTGGCCAGAGCATGATAAAAACCGGAAAGGAACCCGGAAGTATTCAGTAAATAGCTTGAGGAAGTCCAGTTTCCCTGAAGTATTTTGGACAATCCTTCGTACAGGAAGTGCCAGCCAATGGCCACCCGGAGAATAGTGATAAACAGCCGGTTGTAGAATTTTGAGTCGGTAGGTTTCATCGGTTTAGTTGTTGGTTAGGTTATAGTCAGTTGGGTTTATATCAGTCGGTTAATTTCAGAATCTTTTCTGTCAATTCACTCCATGACAAAGGTTTTTAAAAACATAGAAGCAGTTTAAATTTAATTTCCAAATCCCGTTAGGGATTATATGTGGGTAGAAAACAAATAAATTGACAAATTTCGTCCCGGATGGGACGAAACATTCTACGTTCTGTTGAGCTTTCTACCCATATTTGGTGCCTACGGCACGTTATTTTAGACTTAAATTTGAGTTATTAAAAGCAAGATATAAAGTTTAAACAGTCTCATAGTTTAATTCAATTGGGGCCAAAGCTTATAACTTATCCAAACTGTATTTTTATCAGGCATTAAGTTGTGAAAACTATCATTAGCCAATAGATCTCTTGCGGAGAAATGAAAAGAATTTCCCTATTGTGTTCTATGTGGTTAATCTTTATCGACTTGCTTCCAAATACTTGAACACAAACCTGATTTCGGAATAGCTGTAATCGCTGCCCAGACCTGCCCTGATTTCATTGCTTCCGTGGGTTTTGTGCTTTTCGATGTAATCCAGGATTGCTCTGGATTTTTTCGGTTCAACCACCTGATCGAGTCGGATTTCGCCGGTACCAACAAATTGTGCCAGATGACTTTCGATGGTCGAAACGGCAAGTCCCCGCTCACTGGCAATTTCAATAATCGACTTTCCGCTTTTGAAGACTTCGAAGCTAATTTCCGGCGAACTCAATCCCACTTTTTCGGCTTCTTTTTCGGCGCCAACGGGTAAATCCAACCCTTTTTGCTTGCGGTAGGCGATCACTTGTTCCAGAATGTCTTTCCCAAATTGCTGTAATCGTGTGCCACCCATTCCTTTCACCGATTTCAGGTCAGCCCGTGTGGCAGGCAGCGTTTGAACAATTTCATGCAGGGTCTTCTGTGGAATAATCTTGCTGATTTCAACATTCAGTGAATCCGCTTTTTCGCTGCGCCATTTTTTGAGTTTGCTGTAAAATTCAGGATGCATCGTGAACGACGACGAAGAACTTCCGGAGGAGGATGGTTTGTGGCCTGTTTCCGGAATCTCAATGGCTGATTTCGACTTGGTTTCGAGGTAGGTTTTAATGCTGAAGCCGTTTTTGCATAGCTCAAGACAGACTTTTTTCGTCTGAATTTCCTTCCGGAGTTTGTCTGCTGCATCGTTGAAACTTTTGCGGATAGTTTTATTGTCGGTATCAAACGAAGATGCTGAAAACGGCTGACTGATTACCTGAACGAGCCTTCCGGAGAAATAGTCCGATGCCTTTTTTACCCGCTCCTGAAGCTGCTCATTTTCTTCGGCATTGACAGAAGCGGTAATTAATTGCCGGATTTGATTTCCGAATTTCTCAGACACATTGATCAATTCGGTTTGCAGCGGAATTGTCATGCTTTGCAGATTGGTTTTCAGGGTTCCAAGCAATTGCGCCTGATGTTCTTCCCAAAGTTTCAACAAATACTGAATCTGTCGCTCCATCGGTTTGAAATCGAACATATCAGCCAATAATTGCTGCACGTAATCTTTGCGCGATTGCTCCAGTTCGGCCGGTCCGGGCTGATTACGCTCCACGTCATCAGTAAACTGAATGACAGTGGTGTCGTTTTTGACGCTGTGAGTTGCGATCGGTGTACTTAGGACCAATCCTTCAAGCGTTTTGCATCGGCTTAAAGCCACATAAACCTGACCGTGTGCAAACGATGCCCGTGCATCGATGATGGCTTTTTCGAAGGTCAACCCCTGACTTTTGTGAATAGTGATGGCCCAGGCTAATTTGAGCGGAAACTGGGTGAAAGTTCCTATCACATCCTCCTGAATTTCCTGAGTAGTATCGTTGAGGGTGTATTTAGAGTTTTGCCATTCGGCTTTCTCTACCTCAATTGCCATCGCATCGCCCTGACAAAGTACTTCAATTTCATCGTCGCCAATACCGGTAATTTCACCGATTTTGCCATTGTAATAGCGCTTTTCGGCCGAAAGATCGTTTTTGGCAAACATGACCTGCGCTCCAACTTTTAATTCCAGTTCGGGATCGGCAGGGTACGAATACTCCGGAAATTCGCCTTGTACTTCTGCTTTAAAACGGTACGATTTGGTTTTCAGTTTTCCAAGTTTCGAATCATTGATTTGCTGCGACTGGTTATTGTGCGTGGTGAGCGTGATGTAACCTTCCTTGTCTTCCGGAGAAAAATCCGGAATGTATCGCCTGTTTAATTCCTGAAGCGTCGATTCATCCATCCGGTTTTCGCGCACTTTGTTCAGCAAATCGATAAACCGCTGATCGCTTTGCCTGAAAATGTGAGTCAACTCGATTCCCATAAACTTTGAACGTTTCAGAGCCCAGCTGCTAAAGAAAAAACAAGTGTCGTAATATGCTTTCAGAATCGACCATTCGTCGTCTTTCACTACCGGTGCCAGTTGCTGCAAGTCGCCAATCATGAGCAACTGCACTCCGCCAAAGGGTTTGTAGCGGTTTTTGTACCGGCGAAGAACTTCGTCAATCCCATCGAGAATATCGGCGCGAACCATCGAAATCTCGTCGATCACCAGCAAATCGAGGCTCCGTATGATGTTAATTTTTTCGCGGCTGAAACGTTTCGCGGCAAAATTACTTTCCGCAGAAACTGGTCGCTGCTGATTGGGATCGACCGGTATTTGCGGGCCGAACGACATCTGGAAAAACGAATGAATGGTAACCCCGCCCGCATTGATTGCTGCCACACCCGTTGGTGCAACCACCACCATCCGTTTGGGCGACGACTTTTTCAGGTTACGCAAAAAAGTGGTTTTCCCGGTTCCGGCTTTTCCGGTCAGGAAAATATTCTGGTTGGTATATTGCAGAAAATCAAAAGCGAGTTCGAGCTGGGGATTGGATTGGTAGTGCATGGTGGAATGGGATTATGTTGAAAAAAAAGTCAAAGAAAACAGATAAGCCTAGTCTGCCAAGGATTTAATAGTGTCCCGAACTTTCACCTTTATTCCGGCTCCAATTTGTCCCATCTTTAGTTCGACTAAATTTTTTTCGAGCGTGGCAATTTTATGTACCCGAATAACAGAAGGAAGTTTTAATCCTGATTTCTCCAAATTGGTTATTTCAATATCGAAATCAGATTGATAAATTTTACTTGTGATTCTACAAACAATCACATCTCCGTCATCACTATCCTGAATAATTAAAGCTGGTCTTCTTTTAAAAGATATTCGATCGGTAAAAGGAAATCGCAACAAAACGACCTGTCCAAATTTCAAATGTTCCATTGCTAATAGTTGTCGTAGATTGAATCGGAATCGGCATATCCATTAAGGAATTGTTCAGTTGTTAATTCTTTTAAGACAAGGTCACCATCAGCTTCCGTTTCATCAGGTAAAATCATTACCCGAATGGATTTTTCATCTAGTGTCTTGAGTCTTTCTTGCATCATTTTCGGAATCAATATCCTATTTTTGCTCAGTTTTGATTTGAATTCTATTGCTCTCATGACTTTCAATTTGAAACAAATATAAAGAATTTCAAACACATAAATTGCTTGAATTTTGGAAGGAGTTGTACACCCCAGTCAGGGTTTGGAACCCTGACTGGGGTAAAAGATTTGAAAATTCCCACTAAAAAAGACCGATTATTTTTTCAAAGGCAATATTTTATGATCAGAATGTTTTATATTTATCAGAAGATAAAGATTAGGATCGTCAGACTGATACAAACAAAGTAATACGTATAGGCCTGATAAAGTCAGACGTATTACCATATAATCCTAGACTTATGAGAATTACATTTTTGTTATTATTTCTTTTATGTGCACACTTTTCTTCACAAGGACAAGAAACAGAAGGTATTAAAACAAACCTTGATAAGAATGGCACTCTGACGGGAGAGTCTATAATTGTTTTTAAGGATAAATCTGCTGCTCAGATTTATAATTCTTCCATAGAATGGGTTTCCTATACCTTTAATAATACAGAAAGTGTAATTCAGGCAAAAATTGAAAATAAGATGATACGTATTAACGGTATTTCTAAATCTGCTCTTGGCCCTTTTATGAG
>CAILJH010000225.1 GCA_903834475.1 uncultured Prolixibacteraceae bacterium
AGAAAATTTCGGTAATTTTATCGATGCTAAACATAGGGATAAATATTAGTTATATATTTGATTGTTAGATGTTTAAATATATAAAATATCCCTATGTTTACAAACTATTTCTAATATTTCTTACATCGAACTCACGTTAAAATAAAACAGATCGGATTCGATCGCCTCCTCTCTGTTTCGTTATTGTAAATCTCGGACATTACTCACAGCAAGACATAGCAATTTCGGAATCAAAACATTTCATTTTTGTTGAACTTGTTTAGATTTCGAAGCCTGTGCTTTCAATTTCGATAAGCGACTTTCAATTTCTTGGAAATGGCTTTCAAAAACGTGAAAGAGCTTGATGTAAAGGAGGGTATTAATGAGGCGAAGGAAGTATAGGAAATAATTTGGCGATCCGTTTGGATTTGAGAAGCTTATTGGTATTTGGTTAGACCCATATTATCCAGCAATGCCCGGAACCGGGGTTCTCTGCGCAGATTATCCAATTCTGACCAACTATTCATATCCGACAGATACGGATCTTGCCATTTAAAAGCTTTTTCTAACCATTCCAAAGCTTTTTCTTTTTCGCCTATTTTATTATAATGTAAGGCAATTGCCTTCCAACTCCCTTTATCGTCATATTTTATGCTGTATTCAGTTATCCATTTCTCAAGTCCTTTCATTCCATGTTTATCGTAGACCACTTTTAGTGTATCCACGTATAGTTTATCATTCGGATAGAATCCAGCGGCTCTTTGCAAGGATTCGACTGCTTTCAATTCTTCTCCGGTTTTTATATAAAAATCATATAAGCGCCAGTAAACCGATGGATTTTCAGGATACATTTCAATAAATTTATTGTACTCTTCCTTTGCCTCATTAAATTTGCTTTCCCCCCTAAGAATATCTGCTTTCCAAAGAATCAGGTATGGAGAAACAGGATCAAGTTCTGCTGCTTTAAAACCGTGGAACCGTGCTAATTTCCTTTGGCGGAGAATCTCCATCAAATCGGCATAGTAGCTGTGTGCCTTGCCATAATTGGGGTTCAGCTCGATGGCATGTTCCAGCTCTTTTCGGGCATCCTCCCATTTCCATTCTGCCCGGTATAAAATTACTCCAAGGGTTGTATGGGCTTCAGCCAGGTTAGGGTTCAGTTCGAGTGCCTTAAGTACATTTTCTTTTGCCTTGATATAACCTTCAGGCCTTGGGTAAGAATCAGTTCTTGTAAAGGTTAAATAAACATCTGCCAGGCCCACGTATGCTTCAGCATATTCCGGATCGGCAGCAATGGCATTTTTAAAAGGGGTAATATATTTATTGATTTCTTGCTCTCGAAAATATCTCCTATCCAGTAAATAACGCCCCATCACATACCAGGCATGTGCATCCATATTTTGGGTTGGCATCTTTTCTATCTGTTCCTTTTCATTTTTCGTAATAACTGTTTGCAGATTTGTTGCTACTTCATTGGCTATTTCGCTTTGTATTTGAAAAATGTCGGATAGTTTTCTTGGGTATTTTTCAGACCAGATGATTTGATTTTTTTTTGTAATATCGGTAAGTTGTGCCAATACCAAAACCTGCTCACCCGATTTTTGTACACTTCCGGAAAGAAAAAACCGGACATTTAGTTTGCCTGCCATTTCATTGAGATTAAGCGTATTTCCCCCCAATTCTTCTACCGGGCTGTTAATCACCTTTATTTCACTGATTTGAATTAGGTTATCCAAAATGTTTCTGGTTACTCCTTCGGCAAAATATCGATTCTCTTCATCGCTGCTTAGGTTTTTAAAAGGTAGGACGGCAATTGATTTATCATCAGGTTTTAAATGATTTCCCGAAAGGATGCTGAAATTTCCAAACGACAGGTTATTGAGAACAAGGTAAATGACAATTAATGCCAGAAAACCACCGGTGGCGTAAATGATTATTTTTTGGATTGGTTTTTTTTGCCCCGATTTTTCGAATTCATCAACCACAACGTCTGCAACAATAACGTTGTTTTCCTCCAAATCACTGGTATTTCTGTTTTTTGTTTCTCCCGGCGGATAACCGAAATATTCATGGAAACAAGTGCTGAAATAGGCGGGACTGCTAAATCCAACCTGGTATGCAACTTCCGAAGCAGTTGTCGCACCTTGTTGAAGCATTTCCATCGCCCGTTGCAAGCGCACTTCGCGTATAAATTGCGTGGTTGATTTTCCGGAGATCGCCATTAATCTTTGATAGATCACCGAGCGGGACAGCCCTGATGCCTTTGCCAATTCATCCACACCGAAATGCTCATTGGCCAGGTTTGCCTGAATGATTTCGGTGAGTTTTTGGACAAAAACCTGATCAGTGGAATATCCTTTATTCATATTTCTGAATTGCAAAAAATTAAATATATGAAAAAAAACTGTCATTTGATACAGAAATCGAAGGGAATAGTTATTTGCAGATACTTAAATAAGTGACTCGGTTTAATCGATGTTCTGTATTTCAGAGTTCAGAAAATGAATGGAATACAGCTATGCCGGGAAATACTCAATCAACAGAAAATAAATTTGTTGGCGGGATTATTCGACAGTCTCGAACTATGGATGCAACAGGAAAGGTTGAATTATATTATTTCACCGAAGATTTCCGGACTACTAATTTTGTTTTCAGAACCACCTGCTCTGGTTTTGTTTCCGGATGTTCAATTTGTCTGAAAAACAGCCGGGCAGCTTCCAATCCAAAATCGAAGGTTGGGTGAGTAACCGAAGTCAATTCAGGATCAACCAAAGTGGAATGAAATTCATCGGTGAAACCTACCAGCGCAATATCTTCAGGAATACGAAGTCCGCGGCGTTTAATTTCTTTCATGGCAGCAAAAACGACGTAATCGTTTATTCCAAAAATCGAATCCGGTTTTTCAGGCAAATCAAGAAGTTGTGAAGTTGCTTTTGTCGCATCCTCTGAACTCATGTTGCAATGCACCAGAAATTCGGGACGAAAATTCAAACCGCAACTTTTTAATCCGGCAAGATAACCCTGTGTGCGTTCCTGCGAAATACTCAGGTTTTCAGGCCCTGCGAGGTATGCAATTTTCCGGAACCCGTTTTCAAAAAAATGAAGGGTAATTCTCTTTCCGGCATCCACATCGTCAACCACCACCGATGGAACTTCATCCTTCCGGCAAATCCGGTCGAAAAATACCAATGGAATGTTATTCCTGATTAAACGGTCGAAATGGTCGTAGTTTTCAGTTTCCTGACTCAGGCAAACAATCAGACCCTCGACCCTGGTTTTCATCAGGTTATCGACTGCCTTGATTTCTTTTTCCAGCGTTTCATTGGAGGAGGCAATCAAAATGAAATAACCTTTTTCTTCAGCAACCTGCTCAATTCCGGAAATAATGGATGAATAAAAATGAGTGACCAAATCCGGAACAATTACTCCGATCGTACGGGTTGCCTGCTTGAGCAGACCCATTGCCAGAGGATTCGGCGTGTAATTCATTTCGGCAGCCAGTTTCTGGATCTTTCGGGTCACCTCGGGACTGATATCCGGATGATTGTTGAGCGCCCTCGAAACCGTTGAAATGGAAACTCCGATTTCCTGTGCCAGATCTTTTAGCGAGATATGTCTTTTACCCTTTTCCATAATTTTCAAACCAAGCAATTCCGTAAACAAAGATAGCAGAAAATATAAAAGCCCCATCTCAAACCCTCTTCCTCTCTCCAAAGGCGACTCTTTGTACACAAGTCATGGCATGTGTATTTTTTGGCCTGAAAGGCCAATATAATTCAGCCAGGGCAACCCTCTGGGTAAAGGATCCAACATTCAAAATTTGTCCGCGGTAACACGATAATCAAGGCAAAGATATTTTTTCGGACGAAATTGAATTCATACATTTTCGTCCGAAAAAACGATAACCCTTTGAAAAATGTCATCGCGCGGACGATTTCATCGCTCGCCAATAAACCCAGGGCGTTGCCCTGGGCTATAATCTGCTGCCCTTACAGGGCGTTTTCATTCTCGTTAATTTTCATTTTTCATTTCAAAAAGATATGTATAAAGATTAGCTCCAAAGGAGAGGGAGTTTAGGATTTGAAAATTCAGAAAATTTGTCCATTGAAGAAAATCCCTTTAGTTTTTGCGGAGGCTTTTAAATGTTCCTCAACACATTTTTCGAGCGCAAACCTTTGCGCTAACCTTTGCGCCACCAGCAGATTCTAAACTTTTTGCGGGAGGTTTTTTTTATGCTAATATTTGCATCACAGGAACTTTGAAATCAGATTGATTTTTAGTTCTGTCATACATTTTTTCAAAAAATAAATCGGATCACAAAAATTTAAAACATACCAAATGAAGAAAATAGTAGTAGCCGGAGCCGGTGGTTTTATCGGCGGGCATCTCGCCCGAAAGTTAAAAGATATGGGAAATGATGTTCGTGCAGTGGATAAAAAACCAATGAATCAATGGTATCAGGTTCATACCGACATCGATAATCTGGTTCTTGATTTGAATCTGAAAGAGAATTGCTATACCGCACTGAACGGTTATAACGAAGTGTTCAATCTTGCTGCCGACATGGGCGGAATGGGCTTCATCGAAAATCACAAGGCTGAATGTATGCTGAGCGTGCTAATCAACACCCATTTGCTGATGGCTGCCAAAGATTTGGGCATCGAGCGCTTTTTCTATGCTTCCTCGGCCTGTGTATATAACGGCGATAAACAAAAAGAAACTGATAATCCGGGGCTGAAAGAAGAAGATGCCTACCCTGCTCAGGCTGAAGATGGTTACGGTTGGGAAAAATTATTCTCGGAACGCATGTGCCGGCATTTCCGCGAAGATTATGGAATTACCACACGCGTTGCCCGTTTTCACAATGTTTACGGACCTCACGGAACCTGGGATG